>NZ_CEWDCG010000091.1:0-11159 GCF_982436375.1 Coprobacter sp.
AAACTTTACAGCCCGAAGCCGTATGGCGTCATTTTAGTGCTATTTGTAAAATTCCGCGTCCTTCCGGACATTTGGAGAAAATAACGCAATATATTCTGGATTTTGGTAAAAATTTGGGATTGGAAACGGTTTTGGATGAGGCTGGAAATGTTTTGATACGTAAACCAGCAACTCCCGGTATGGAAAATCGAAAACCTGTGGTTTTGCAAGGGCACATGGATATGGTGCCTCAGAAAAATGCGGATAAGGTTCATAATTTTGAGACAGATCCGATAAATTCTTACATCGATGGGGAATGGGTCACAGCTAATGGTACGACCTTAGGGGCGGATAATGGTATCGGAATCTCTTCGATTTTGGCTATTCTTGAGTCTGAAACATTGAAGCACGGACCGTTGGAGGCATTGTTTACTTATGATGAAGAGACGGGAATGTATGGAGCTTTAGGATTACAACCTGATTTGTTGCAGGCAGAGATATTATTGAATACCGATTCGGAACAAGAGGGAGAATTATATATGAGTTGTGCAGGAGGAATTGATCTTGCTGCCAGTTTTAAATATAAAGATGAACCTTATATTCCGGAAAATGAAATAGCCTTGAAGATTGTTATATCGGGATTGAAAGGAGGACATTCAGGAGTGGATATTCATTTGGGGCGTGCAAATGCGAATAAGTTGCTGTTCCGTTTTCTGAAACATGCCGTACAGGAGTATGACGCCCGGTTGGCATGGGTCAGCGGAGGAAATTTGCGTAATGCTATTCCTCGTGAAGCTGAGGCGGTTGTTACTATTCCGGCCGAATATAAATCGGACTTTTTAGATGAAGTAGCCGATTTTGAGGCTCTCTATATCCACGAATACGGTTTGATTGAAGATGATTTGACTTTGACAGCAGAGGAAACCGGATTACCGGATTTTTTGATTCCTGAGCCTATACAGGACGATTTGATAAATGCCGTTGTCGGTTGTCGTAATGGGGTAGCCCGAATGATTCCGGGAGTACCTGAAGTAGTGGAGACATCTTCTAATTTGGCAATTGTTCGCTCGTCTGAAGGCTCGATAGAAATACTTATATTAATAAGAAGCTCGAGTGAAAGTATGAAGCAAGCTTTGGTCTCAAGTCTGGAGAGTGTATTTTTATTAGCCGGTGCTAAGGTAGAGACCAGCGGGGATTATCCCGGTTGGGAGCCGAACCTCAATTCACCGGTGCTTAAAGTGGCAAAAGATATACATAAAAAAGTATTGGGATTTGATCCTGAAGTAAAGATTATGCATGCGGGTCTCGAGTGCGGCATTATTGGTGCGGCATATCCTAATTTAGATATGATTTCGTTCGGTCCTACGATTAAGTTTCCTCATTCTCCGGATGAGAGAGTAAATATTGCATCGGTTGAACATTTTTGGAATTTTCTGACAAATTTGATAGAAAATATTCCTGTTCGTTAAACCTTTGTGTGATTTCGCTGTCTAAGGACTGTTTTTGGACAAGAAAGGAGGCTGAAATCAATCATATAAATATTTGAACTATTATATATAGGATTCTGCCTCATGACAGAGTCCTATATTTTTATAAACATACGCACATCTACAAAAACAAATAGCTCAGAGATTGCATGAAAAACAGGTATGTAAAGAATTTATTGAAAATCGGTATTCCCGTTTTACTTATTGGTGGGTTGATTGCAGTTAAGTTGATGGATTCTCCAGCGGGAGAAAGTAAAAAAGATATTAAGAAGGGAACGCAGATTCCGGTCAATGCATTTATTGTGAAGCCGTTCAGGTTAAGTTCCGATATTCAGGCTGTCGGGACATTGTTGCCGAATGAAGAAGTCGATTTGGTCGCTGAAACGACGGGAAAAATTGTCGGAATTTATTTTAAGGAAGGGCAACATGTCGAAAAAGGAGCATTATTGCTTAAAGTCGATGATTCTGATTTGCAAGCACAGTTGAAGCGTGCACTTTTTCAGCAGAAACTGTTGTCTGAGAAATTGGAACGTCAACGCATATTATTTGAAAAAGATGCTGTTAGCCGTGAAGAGTTTGATCAGGTACAAACTGATTATAATTTGATAGAAGCAGATATTTCTCTTTTGAAAGTAAAAATAGATAAGACAGAATTAAGAGCTCCTTTTGCCGGAGTTCTCGGGTTTCGTAATGTCAGTTAGGAGCATATTTACAACCGAGTACGATCGTCACACGTTTAGTTGATGACGGGTTATTGAAAGTCGAATTTTCAGTTCCGGAAAAATATGCGGGAAAAGCATTGGTCGGGGCAATGGTACAGTTTACGACGGAATCATCCGACAAGAAATTCAATGCGTCGGTATATGCTGTTGACTCTAAAGTCGATTCGGATACTCGTACTATTTCGATACGTGCCCGTTGTGAAAATCCCGGTCGATTATTAGCTCCGGGAATGTTTGCCCGGTTAAATCTTATAACCAGAGTCTCCAATCATTCGTTGCTTGTTCCTACACAGTCGGTTGTCCCTGAAATGGAAGGTAAGAAAGTTTGGATGTTAAGAAATGGGAAAGCTCATTCTACCGTTATAGAGACAGGACAACGTACAGAGAATAAAATCGAGGTAATCTCGGGTTTGTCGGTCGGGGATACCATATTGGTAACCGGATTGATGCAAGTAAAAGAAGGGGCTGCCGTAAAGCCTGAAACCGTAGAATAACATTAAACTGTATTGTCCGCCATGAGTCTATCTTCTGTCAGTATAAAACGTCCGGTCCTTGCTACGGTGATGAATTTGGTATTTATCATTATAGGTATGATCGGTATAACATTTTTAGGTGTCCGAGATTATCCCAGTGTCGATCCTCCTATTATATCGGTGAGTACGACTTTCACCGGAGCAAATGCCGATGTTGTGGAAACGCAAATTACCGAACCGTTAGAGTCTGCTATTAATGGGATTCCCGGAATCCGTTCTTTGGTAAGTCAGAGTCGGGATGGTCGGAGTAATATAAGAATAGAGTTTGAGTTGGAAGTGCCTCTCGAGACAGCGGCGAACGATGTTCGTGACAAAGTTTCGGGAGCGTTGAGAAAATTACCTGAAGACATAGATCCTCCGGTAGTTTCAAAAGCCGATGCCGATGCTCAACCGATATTTGGCCTTTATTTAAGTAGTGATACCCGTTCGATTATCGATGTAAGTACGTATGCCGATTTACATCTTAAAGAACGGTTGCAAACGATTCCCGGTGTAAGTAGTGTAGAGATATGGGGAGAGAAAAGGCTGGCGATCCGGCTTAAGATGGACCCGATGTTATTGTCTGCCTACGGCCTTACGCCGATGGACGTGAGTAACGCCGTTTCTGCCGGAAATGTGGAGTTGCCTTCGGGACGTATCGAAGGGGATAACACAGAATTGACGGTGCGTACGATGGGACGCTTGTTGACGGTAGAGGATTTTAATAATCTCGTGTTGCGTCGGGATGGGGATAAAGTCGTTCGTTTCAGAGATGTAGGAAAAGCTACCGTCGATTCGGAGAATAATCGTTATATAATGAAGATGAATAACAACCCTATGGTGGGATGTGTCATTATTCCGCAGCCGGGAGCTAATTATGTGGATATTGTCGATCGGGCGTACAAGGTAGTGGAAGATATTAAAGCAGATTTGCCGGATGATATGCAGTGCGGTATTTATCAGGATGATACAGTATTTATTCGAAATTCGATCAATGAGGTTAAAAGTACGATTGTAGAAGCGTTTGTACTTGTTGTTCTTATTATATTTTTATTTTTACGCAACTGGCGTACGACGCTTATACCTGTGTTGACGATACCGATATCTTTGGTCGGAACATTTTTTATAATGTATTTGGCCGGATTCACGATAAATATCCTTACACTTTTGGCAATTGTTCTTTCGATAGGTCTTGTTGTCGATGATGCTATTGTCGTAATGGAGAATATTTATAATAAGGTAGAAAAGGGTATGTCTCCTTTGGAAGCCGGATTTAAAGGTTCTCAGGAAATATTCTTTGCGGTAATTGCTACGACGGTTGCATTAGTTGCCGTTTTTGTGCCTATTGTCTTTTTGCAAGGAACGACCGGACGCCTTTTTCGTGAGTTTAGTGTCGTAATCGCGGGAGCTGTAGCGATATCTTCATTTGTTGCGTTGTCGTTCACACCGATGCTTTCGACTAAATTATTAACTCAAAACGTGACCGGTAATTGGTTTTACAGAGTTACCGAGCCTTTTTTCGTATGGTTTACGAATGCGTATCGCAGCAGTTTGGAATCTTTTATGCGGCATCGCTATATCGCTCCGATTATTTTATTATTGTCGGGTGTAGCCATCTATTATTTTTGGATGACGTTGCCGTCCGAAATGTCTCCGATGGAAGACCGTGCTCAGTTGAGGGTCGTATCTACAGCGACAGAGGGATCGAGTTTTGAATATATGGATCAGTATATGACGGATTTGACTACCTATTTAGAGAAAGAAGTTCCGGAAGAAAATTTGATTATGTCTTTGACCGGAAGGGGAGGACAAACCAACTCTGCATTTTGTAATGTGATGTTAGTCCCGTCAGAAGATCGTGATCGTACTCAGCAGGAAATTGCCGATGATTTAGCTCCTCAATTGAAGCAGCTTACCGGTGCTCGTACTATGGTAACACAACGTCAGACTTTCGGCAATCAACGGGGAGGATTACCGGTAGAGTATGTCATACAAGCGAAAAATCTGGATGATTTGAAAGGTATTCTGCCTAAATTTATGAATGAGGTTTCTCAAAGTCCGGAATTTTCTACTTATGATTTGGACTTGAAATTTACTAAACCGGAACTGACGATTAATATTAATCGGGATAAGGCCGCTTTGTTAGGGGTATCGGTAGAAGATATTTCGAGAACATTGCAGCTAACCATGAGTGATCAGAGGATAGGGTATTATATCCTGAATGGGAAACAATATCAGATCATAAGCGAGTTCGATAAATCGCAACGGAATAAACCTGCCGATTTGGCAACGGTTTATGTGAGGGGAAAAGATAATAAACTGGTCAGTTTAGATAATTTGGTGACAATGGAAGAGAGTAGTACGCCCCCTCGATTATTTAGATACGACCGTTTTGTCTCGGCAACAGTTTCTGCATCTCCGGCAAAAGGAAAGACATTAGGACAGGGTATCGATGAGATGGACAGAATCGCAGACAAAGTCTTGAATGAAGATTTTAAAACGACTCTGTCCGGAAGTTCAAAAGATTTTGTAGAAAGCTCTTCCAGTCTTTTGTTTGCGTTTGTTTTTGCATTGATATTTATTTATCTTGTTCTTTCAGCCCAATTTGAGAGTTTCCGAGATCCGTTGATTATTATGCTTACAGTCCCGTTGGCGTTGGTGGGAGCATTACTCTCTTTATGGTATTTCGGACAAACGATGAATATTTTTAGTCAAATCGGTATAATTATGCTGATAGGGTTGGTTTCGAAGAACGGTATTTTAATTGTCGAGTTTGCTAATCAGCGTAAGGCTGACGGTTTAAGTATGCATGAGGCTATACTTGATTCTGCTGTGGCACGTTTTCGACCCATATTGATGACCAGCCTTTCTACGGTATTGGGAACACTACCTATGGCGTTGGCTACAGGTTCGGGTTCGGAGAGCCGTATCGCTATGGGTATTGCTGTTGTCGGTGGGATGGTATGTGCTACCGGATTGACACTTTATGTAATTCCGGCAATTTATACATATTTGTCGACTTCTAAGATCAAAGTGGTTAATGAAGAAACTTATACGAAATCATGATAAGAAGTATTGTAATATTTTTTTTATTGATTTGTCCGTTGGGAGTAACGGCGCAAGAGACCTTGACACTTTCCGATTGCATCAATAAAGCATTGGAATCTAATTATGGTATCCGTATTGCAAAGAACGAAGAACAGATAGAGCGTAATAACCAGAATTATTCTTCTTTTTTGCCTTCACTTTCGGCAGAAGGTACACAGAAAGAATCGATTATAAATTCGAAAAGGAAAGATGCAAATAGCGGAACAGAGAAAAAATTCAGTGGCAGCATTACCGATAATTATGGCGCTAATATAAATTTGAACTGGACTATTTTTGATGGTCTGGCGATGTTTACGACTCATGAAAAACTCAATGAGTTTATTGCTATCGGAGAACTGAAAACTCGTATGGCTGTTGAGAATCTGATAGCACAAGTTAATACCGGATATTATAATGTATTGGTGCAGAAGAGCTTGTTGGATGCAGCTAAACAAAGTCTCGATCTTTCTCGTCAGCGATATGAAATAGCTTTACAGAAAAATCGGATCGGGAGTCTTTCAGGGTTGGAACTGAAACAGACCAAAATCGATCTGAATTCTGATAGTTCGACATTAGTAAAGCAGCAAGAGCAGTTGCGTAGTGCTTATATTACATTGAATACGTTAATGAATATCGATCTGCATAAAAGAGGATATGTAAAAGATACGATACTGTTACATCCGATGTACCCGAAAGATGAAGTGCAAACATTGATGTTGAATAACAATACGACATTATTGATTGCGCGTCGGGAACAAAAAGTGTCGGAGCTTGATCTTAAATTGGCCCGGTCGGCTTATTTCCCTTCGGTAGATTTTACGGCAGGCTATAGTTTTTCACGGACTGAATCACCTGCATCCATATCGACTTTTAATCAGAATACAGGCCCGTTTTGGGGTTTTACACTCTCCGTACCGTTGTTTAATCGTTTGGAAACCCGTAAGAAGGTAAGAAATGCGAAGATTGAGATAGAAAATAGTAAGCTGAGTTATCAGGAAGTAGAGTTACAGATGTTAAGTGACTTGGCTCAACTTTATAACAGTTATGAAAATAACTTGATTATGGTCGGTTTTGAGTCGGAAAGTGCAGAAGTAGCATTGGTCAGCCTTAAAACCGCATTAGAAAGATATCGGCTCGGGAGTCTTTCGGGATTGGAGTTCAGAGAATTTCAACGAAGCTATTTAGATGCTGTAACTCGAAAAATTTCGGCTCAATTTCAGGCAAAATCAACCGAAGTCTCATTATTGTTGATGAGTGGTCGTTTACAAGTTCAATGAGAGCCTAAAGATCTATTGTATAATTCCGCTGGCCAGACAAAGTTCTTTATCATGGCTGTATATGACGCCGAATTGTCCGGGGGCGATACCTTGTATTTTTTTTTCGGAAGTGATTCTGACAATATTATTGTCGATGCGTCGTATCGTTCCCGGTGTAAATTCCGGAGTGTGCCGGTTTTTAAATGTAATTGGTGTATCTTGTGCAAGATCTCCGAGAGGATTTCCGGATATGAACTGGAATCCGCTTAAATTAAGAATGTTTCCGTATTGTGTTTCCGGGTCAGATCCGTTCGAAACATATAGTATGTTCTGTTCCGGATCTTTTTTTATGACAAACCACGGACCTCCGCTGAGGCCGAGACCTTTTCTCTGTCCGATGGTGTGAAACCAGTACCCTTTATGTTTTCCGACTATACGTCCGCTTTCTAAGTCTATTATGTTTCCTTCTTTTTCTCCTAAATAATTCCGTATAAATTGGTTATAATTAATGTTTCCTAAGAAGCAGATTCCCTGACTGTCTTTTCTTAGTGCACTCGGAAGATTCTGTTGTAAGGCAATTGTTCTGACTTCGTCTTTCATCATATTTCCGATAGGAAATAGTAATTTGGAGATTTGTACGTGATTAAGTTGTGCCAAAAAATCGGTTTGGTCTTTTACCGTATCTTTTGCAGTGGCGAGATAAGTTATATCATCTATGATTCGGGTATTAGCATAATGTCCTGTAGCTATTTTGTCGAAGTCTTTTCCCCAATATTTTTCAAAAAATCCGAATTTGATGAATTTATTGCACATTACATCAGGATTAGGAGTCAGGCCTCTTTTTATCGTTTCGAAAGCATATCCCATGACATATTCCCAATATTCGTT
The DNA here is from genome assembly GCF_982436375.1 of Coprobacter sp. Lineage (NCBI taxonomy): Bacteria > Pseudomonadati > Bacteroidota > Bacteroidia > Bacteroidales > Barnesiellaceae > Coprobacter > Coprobacter sp. The sequence continues at coordinate 7,932 of NZ_CEWDCG010000091.1, forward strand.
ATGTAGAGAAACTATCTCCATCGGACATCCGTATTTACGGGCTATATAGGTTACTATCTCTATATCTTCCTCCGAGTGGCAGTCCAGATTTTTATCTTTATCTTCCATACCGATACGAATGTAAAATAGAGTAGGAGTATATCCGGCTTCTTTCAATTGATAGACGGCAACCGAACTATCGACCCCGCCGGAGGCTAACATGGCTATATTCATTGATATATTATGTTTTCTTAGTGTAGTTGTTTAGTTTTTTGAATAACAATATGATCATTCTTTGTCTTGCAAAAGTACATGAAAATGGTGTAGATTAAATTAGAAAATACTTTTTTAATTATAATTTAGGTGCTTTTATATATAGGTTCTTAATCAGTATAAATTTATTTTTAAATGCATTTTATTCGTTTGTATTTACAAATTAAGGCAGAATTATGAGTATTATTAATATCACTCTTTTACATTTGTTCTAAATAAATTTATACATAGTGAAAGCACATATACTAAATTTGAAAGCATACGTCCTGACCGTTGCTTTAGGTGCGGCATTTAATTATGGAGTTGCCGCAGAGAAGAAATCAGAAACTCCGGATACGAAAATTTACCAGCATTTTATCATTTACGGGCAAAGTCTTTCTACCGGACATCAATCTTATCCGGCTTTGACAACAGAACCTTTGTCGGGGAATTATATGATCGGAGATCAAATATGGATTAATCAAGGTAATCGTAATTCTGCGATTTTGAATCCGTTAAAATCCTCTTTGGCTCTAACCGAGAAAAGATCTCCTTTGAGTCGGAATGGTGGTATTGCCGAATGTCCGGTAGTGGCTGCAGTCAATCATCTGAGATTGAAGATAAATGATCCGTCTGTTTATTATATTGCGACATCTACAGGTGTTGGTGGAAAGACGATCGACCAATTATCGAAACATTGCCGGAATAAAAATATTTATCAGGAAGGTTTTTTGAAAGCGGCATTTGCCGCGCCGCAGATAGCGGCTAAAGAAAATGCAACTGTGACGTGTCCTTTAGTGATTTGGATGCAAGGGGAATATAATTATTGGGCAGATACAACAAGAGGATTGCTACCCTATATTCCGAATGTGGTGGGAAAAGATGAATATAAGACTCTAATGCTGCGGTTGAAAAACAATATGCAAAATGATGTCGTTTCTATTTATAATCAGCACAGTAAGCCTCTTTTTATAACCTATCAGGTCGGTGCGCAATATACTCGAGGGAGAACCTTGAATATCGGTATGGCCCAATTAGAGGCTGCAAACGAAACGGAAGATATTATTTGTGCCGGTCCGGTGTATCCGATGACGGACCGCGGGGGACATCTCGATGCGAACGGTTACCGTTGGTATGGCGAGATGTTGGCCAAAGCTTATTACCGTACTGTAATCGAGGGCAAGCCTTTTATTCCTTTACAACCCGAAGAGTTATCGAGGACATCAGATCCTAAAGAAATTAAGATTCGATTCAGAGTTCCTAAAATGCCTTTAGTGCTTGATGATTATACTACCGAAAAAATAAAAGATTATGGTTTTGCAATCTATAATGATGATATTAGACAAAGTATTACTCATGTAAAGGTAAAGGGGGATTGTGTATATATAACTTGTGAAAAGGATTTGTCGGGAACGGTAGAGGTAACTTATGCCGGAGCTAATGAGTTCAAAGGGCATGGTAATTTGCGGGATAGTGACGATTATGAAGCATATTATACATATATCGATCAGGATGAAAAGAATAGCGATGGGACTTTTGTTTTTGCCCGGGATAAAGATAAGAATGGGAATTATGTCACTTTGCGTCCTAATTATGAACCGAGAGATAAGTCCGGCAATATCATATACGGTCGCCCGTATCCATTATATAACTTCAGCGTGGCTTTTTATTATAAGTTAGATAAAGGTGTAAAAAAATACCGGATACATATTCCTGAAAAAGATAAGTCCAAATTAGATAAAGTCTTGGAGATAAATAAATAATTAATTAATCTTTATTCTATATCAGTATGAAAAATAATTTACTAAAAAATGTGCTTATTGCCGCATTGTTTTGCAGTTCAGGTAACTATCTTTCGGCTACCGATTTGTATCTTTCTTCTGCCGGAAATGATACAAATAACGGTTTATCGGCAGAAACTCCGGTAAAAACTTTGTCACGGGCATTCACTTTGGCTGAAAACGGAGATGAGATACATGTGCTTGATTTTATCGATATTTCTGCCGAGCCTAAGAAAGAGGGCAGTACTTTGAATAATGATATTAAAGTAGATGGTTCTACCACATTCGAACTTGGTGGTATAACCTATGCGACTTGGAATGTTCAGGGGAAAAATGGTGTGAGACCTTTGGATAAATCTTTGAAAATTATAGGAAAAAGTGCTGAAACTTGTGGATTTGTCGGAAATGGAACGACACGTTTGATTCGTATCGATTCTTTTAATCAATCGATAGAGTTTGCTAATCTTTCTTTCAGAGAAGGGAATAGTATTCCTATGGGAAATGATTTCGGCGGAGCGGTGTATATTCGGAATGCATCGGCATCTTTTACCGATTGTGTTTTTGACGGTAATTCTGCTGACGGAAGAGGTGGTGCGGCTGTTTATGCTTTGTTGGAACAAGATCGGTTTAGTGTGTCTTTTACCGGTTGCTCATTTTCCAATAATACGACGGGTAAAGGGAACGGAGCTGTAGCTCATATTTTAGCAGGTAAAAATATTTTGTTCAAAGAATGTCTTTTTGAGAATAATACGACAACGGGTCTGGGAGGCGTATTTTTCGTGCAAGGAGATCTTATGCTTAGAGTTGAAAAATCTGTATTCAAAAATAATACCGCAAAAGACGGAGGAGTGTTTGCATTTTTGGATAATGCGGCTAAAAAGACCGGAGCTTATTTTGAAGGTTGTGCATTTTTGTATAATTCCGTTACAGAACATGGTGGAGCTGTTTATGTAGATAATAAAACAACCGGATCGACATGTGATTTGTCTTTTATCAATACGACTTTTTACGGTAACCATGCCGCATCTTTCGGAGGTACTATTATGATGAATAACGGTAAAGACGGAAGCGTGCTTAATCTTGTAAATTGTACGATTACCCGTAATACGAGTGCTTTCGGTGGGGCGACACCTCAAGCCGGAATACGTGTTACTGCTGGCGCTGCCAATACCGTAATCTATAATATATATAATTCTATTATTGAAAATAATTATCT
>NZ_CEWDCG010000092.1:0-11006 GCF_982436375.1 Coprobacter sp.
GGCTCCAATGACTCCAGCTTTATCTTTTAATTTAGAAATTGTGATAACGGAGTCTTTGTTGGCAAGGTTAAGAGAAAATTTATTAATAGCACTTATAATTGGCAGACTGATATAATCTCCGGTTTGTGATAATTCTCCTCCGATTATCACTAATCCGGGATTAAAAATATTGATAAGTCCGGCAATATATTTTCCTAATTTGTTTCCAGCTTCTTCAATAATATCAATGGCTAATATGTCTTCTTTGTTCACTGCATCTATAATGTCACTTAATGTTAGATTATTACCTCCTTTTATTGATGCTGAAAGAATTGAGTTTTCACCATTGAGAACACGTTGCATAAAGATACGATGAATGGCCGATCCTGAAGTTTCGGTTTCCAGACATCCTTTTTTACCGCAGTGACATAATTCTTCGTTATCGAATACACTGATATGTCCGAATTCTCCGGAGAAGCCAGATTCGCCATAATATAGCTGTCCGTTTATCATTATGCTTATACCCAGTCCCCAACTGATATTGACAAAAATAATGTTTTTTGCATTATTGGTATTATTACTCATGTATTCGCCATAAAGCATAGCACGAGTATTGTTGTCTATGAAAACTTGATATCCTAATTTTTCATAAAATAAATCGGTTAAAGGGCGCTCGCCGAAATAGAATGTACTGTAGCTATATCCTGATTCGGCGTTTATACGTCCTGATATATTGATATTTATGTCCAATATTTTATTTCGGATAGATTTGTGCTTGTTTATGAAAGTTTGTATTATTTCGCAGAGGGCATTGAATGATTCTATTGTATTCTCGTTTTTAAATGAAATATTCGTTTGTAAATCAACAATATCTCCTTTAAAATTTACAATGCCAATATTAATTCCGAATTTTTTAATATCAACTCCTACAAAATAACCTGATTCGGGATTTAATCCGTATAAATTGGGGCGTCTGCCTCCACTACAGGTTTTAAGTTTACCATAGTCTATAATAAACCCCTCTTCAATCATCTCAGATATGATTTTTGCAACAGTAGGTCCGCTTAAATTGAACTCTTTTGAAAGATCTGCAATTGTTGCTCCTTTATTGTAGATGTAAAAATTTATAATACTCTTTTTTATAAGAATCTTTTTTGTGTCCACTCCGTATATCGAACTGTTGTCCATACCTATTTTTTAACCATTTTAATATAAATAGCAAATATACTCAATAACTCATTGATTTCTGTTTTCTGAATTTATAACTTAGTAAATTTCATATAAATTATATTTTCAAACATTCGGAACGGTTCTGTTTTACTGAATGTCGGTCTGTTTATTCTTTTTAAATTTGACAATTGTATAAACTGGTCTGTGGTCGGAAGCTCTCGATATGTCACCCTGTGTTAAGGTGTATGCAGAAGGAACGTCTGTCTCTACTACAGTACAAGTTATTCCGTTTTTTAGTTGCATGATATAGTCGATACGTTGAGAAGGAGATGAGGCTGGGAATGTGTTTTTGTCGGAAGAGATAATCTTCCATTTCTCTTTTAATAGGGAAATAGTTTCAGAGTCAGTCTTTGAATTGAAGTCTCCTAATAAGAAAACGGGTTTATTACTGTTTTGATACAGTTTGTACATGTTTTTGTTAATTTCTTCAGCCTCGGCCAATTGGTTTAGTTTATGGTCCAGATGCACTGATGCTACGATGTAGTCTTGAAATTCCGCGATGGCGATGATACGGTTTTCTGCTCCGGTGGGCAGAATTATTTTGAAACTGTTTTCTATTTTCTCTCGGGAAGATATGCCGATACCATATCCTCCTTTTTGATAATCTATTGCTTTACCGAAATAGTAATTGTCCCATCCCATATATTGGGTAAATCTGGCTAATTGAAAATGGCCGTTTGTACGAGTGGTGCAGCTATCCAGTTCTTGCAGACATATAATATCGGCCTTTAGTTCGCGCATAAGCGATGCTATTGTAAAATAATTTAATGGGTCATTATTATCATAGCTGAAATATTTGACATTATAACTCACGAGTTTTAATGATATATAGTCATTGTTTTCTTTATTATTGGTATTTTCTGGTAGTTCGTTTTGAGTGCAGGATATTATGCTGGAATAGGAGCACAATAGGATTGCAAAGGTTATATAGAAATCAAGATTTTTCATGAGATTGGGAATTCTGTAAAGTCGGAATATGAACAAGATTTAAAAATCATACCCCGACTTTATTGTATATTTTAGAATTTAAATTTTACTAATAATGGGAAATGGTCTGATATTTCGTTATTCTTATCATCATAAATAAAATCGGAAGCTATGACATATTTTGCCATTTGGGGATTTAGCCACAAATAGTCCACTCTCCTTAAATGTTTGGGAAATGCCCGGGTAAAAGCATCATGAAACATCAGGAATGAGTCGGAGTATCCGGCATCTTTGACAGTGTGGATAACGGAATAATCCAGTTTTCCGTTATTTAAGGCTTTGTATCTCGGATCTTTTTGTTCTCGGCGTTTGACTCGCTCTAGATATCCATCTTTGTGAGTTAAAGAATCTGTTTCACATAGAGAATTGAAATCTCCTGTGATAACGATTTTTTCGTTCTCCGGAATTAGGGCTGCATGTGAAAGAATGCGCTGTATCTCCTTTTCTCTTAAGAAAAAGCTCCATGATGATAAATGTACGACGAATAGATTGATATCGTTTATTTTTGCGTACATATATCCGTGTTCCATGTGATCGTCTACTTTTATAAGGTCACGTATGGGATACTTGGACGTTATGGCGACAGGATATCCGTTTTCTTTAGAAATTGCCGAATAGTAATGTCCATAACGAGCAGCAAGTTCTTTTAAAGATTTATCGGTAAATTTATTCATTTCCTGGAAAGCGACAATATCCGGATCTATTGTTTTTACCCATGTTACATATTTATCCATAACTTTCGGATTACTTTCGAATCCGTGTAGCACATTATAACATAGGATCTTGAAATTGTCTTGTTTCTGTTGAGCTTTTGCAGAAATGATGAAGAATAAAATAAATATAAATATACTTGTTCTTTTCATAATAATTTTATTTTAATATTTCACGTATGATTTTTTCGTAAGCTGTGGCTATTTGCATCATTCCGAGATCGCTCGGGTGAGTTCCATCGACTTTTCCGTCCTGTAATTGATCAATATCATCGAAGCTTAAATGATATATATCCTTTATTCCTTGTCTTTTTAACTTAGCGAATGCTTTATCCATAACTTTATTTACTCGGTTATAGTATCGGTGGTATCGGGGTTGTGATATTGCGTTTTTAAACCCGCTACTATATCCGTCGTGATCTGTTAATATTATAGGAGTTTGCGGATGTTTGTCTCGAATATCCTTTACGGCATTTATGATCAATGTTTCTAATTTTTTATCATCATATACTGTTTCAGAGGTTAAATTTGGTAAACAGTCTAATATGAAAATGGCTGCGTCCAGTTCGCAAATGAGTTGTATGACTTCCGGTTCTAAACGTCCGTTTCCTGAAAATCCTAGATTAATGAGTGGTTTGTTTAGTTTTCGCTGAAGTATTGACGTCCATGTCATTCCCGGTCGGCTGGCACATCCACCTTGTGTAATAGAAGTGCCATATACAATGATCGGGAGTTCGTCACGTGAGCTAAGTGGCATGAATGTCCGGTTCTCATATACTCCGATTTCTAATGAGAGTATGCTGTTATAGGGAGGCAAAAAGAGCTTATATTCCAGCCCTTCTTCATAATAACTGGGAGTCGGTTTTAATCCGGTGTATTTATAGATAATGGTATCCCCGAATGTCGTTGCAGGACGGCACCAATAGAATTTGTCCCCATTGACCGCATATAAATCGAGGCCGCTTGCTCCGACTGCTGGCATGGTTGGTAAAGTTAGTCTACCTCCGACTTTATATCGTATCTGTATTGTTGGGGAGTTTGTTTTGAATCGAATTGTCAGTCCGGATGAAAATTTAGAACGAGCCCAGACTTCCGGTCTGACAATGGATTTTGCTCGAGTAGGTAGCCTGTCATAAAAACCTTCGTGTTCTCCTTGCCAGGCTTGTCCTTCGATAGCATTTATCGTTGAGTTTTGGGGATTCCACCATTTCATTTCTTGAGCGTTTGCTATGATGCTCAAGAAAAAATATAAACAAAATATGTTTAATCTGTGATTCATAATAAAAGTAATATTAAAATTGCTAGAAGTATCCTGGATTTTGTTTTAATCCTAAATTGACCTGACTTTGTGGAATTGGTAATAAAAACTGATATTTGTTTTTGGTATAGACCAGTTTATCGAGAGCTTTACCTAGACGAACCAGATCATAAAAATAATGGTTTTCTCCATAGAATTCGAATTTGCGTTCGTCGAGTATGGCATCTATATATTTACTGGGATCATTCAGAATTTTTTTGTCTAATGGAGGGAGATTTCTTTCAGATCGTAAATAATTCAGTTTCTCAAGTCCTGATTCGTCAGGAGCGCATTCTGCAAAAATTAGGTACATTTCTGTAAATCTGGATATGGTGAACGGACATGTACTTACAGAATTATAGTTGAATTTATTTACTGTTGTATAACCGTCGTTACTTTGTCCGATGCAGAGTGTATAACGTGCATCTGTAGGGTCCATTGAATCTATAAAAGATTGAGATGGCTTGAATTGGTATGATCCTGATGGAGTCATGGCGTAGGTGTTAAATATGTTTCTGTAGTAGTACGCTCCGGTATTGTTTGAGATACACATGATAAGTTCTTTAGGCCCTACACCTACAGCTGATGCTGCCATATTAGCAGCTGGAATTAGTTGGAAGCGGGAGTCTTCGAGAAAACGGCGAGCTATCGATTTGGCTTTGTTATATTCTTTATTGTATAAATATACTCTAGCCAACAGGGCTGATGCTGCTTCGGAAGATGCATAGTAGTAGTACCGAGCTGCAGTAGGAAATTCGGGTGGAGCTTGATCCCATGAACGACATTGAGTTATTGCAATATCTAAATCATCTTTAATAAGTTGCCATACATCGGATGCTGGGGATCTCGGTATGACCTCTTCTGTAATCTGGGTAGATATTGGTACATCTCCGAACTGTGTTACTAATTTTAAATAACAATAAGCTCTTAGATAATGGAGAGATCCGATCATCTGTCTGTTGCTTATGTTTGATAGGTCGGATTTAGTGGACAAATAATTGAGCGCATAATTTGCTTGATGTATTACACTATAAAAATGATAATAATAATTCTCGACGAAACTATTGTCTGACGAAAAATTATTATGGGCAATATTGGCATTGACTAAACTTCCGTTATTTGAATTGTTTTCAATTATTTCTCCCAGACAATCATTCAATATAAGTCCGGCAGGTGTACAGTCCGCTAGAGTATGATAGACTCCTCGAACAAGACTTTGGATATGTTCTGACGATAATTCGTTTTCCTGAAGGGTATCGACAGGTGTTTCTTCTAAAAGAAAGTTACATGACGAGAAAAAGATAAGTATCTGTAAGGTTGTTATAAGTTTGAAATTTTTCATATTTCTATAGATTAAAAGTTTAAGGAAAGGCCTATTAAATACATTCTGGGATTAGGTGTGCCGAAAAAGTCCTGCCCCATTTCTTTAGGAGAAAGTGTATAGCTTACTTCTGGGTCCATACCTGAGTATTTTGTCCATGTTGCTACGTTTTGCATGGTTGCGTATATACGTAGATGTTTTAGCTTAATATGTTTTACCCAATCTACCGGAAAGGTATATCCTAGTGTTATATCTTTTAATTTGAGAAAAGAACCGTCTTCAAGATAACGGTCTGAGGCCATATTGTTGTATTCTGAATTAAATAATGCTCTGGGATATTTATTACTCGTTCCCGGTCCTGTCCATCTGTTTTCAGCACTTTCTTTCAACATATTTGCATCCATTTGTCCCAATCTGTCAGAATATCCACTTCGAAAAATATTTAATATATCATTCCCATATTGATAGGAAAGAGAAATATTTAGATCGAATCCATAAAATTTAAAGGTATTTGTAAATCCACCATACCAGTCGGGCATAGCTTTTCCCGTAATCATCCGTTTAGGATTACCGTTTTCATCCAATGCATATTTCATATCTCCTGCTCGAACTCCGTTTTTGTATAAGTTTTCAGGCACTTCTTTGTCAGACTGATAGATGCCTTCTTGCTTGTATAGGTAAAATGATCCAACAGGTTTGTTGATTTCAAGAATATGGTAATTGCCGACATATACGGGAGTATTCCCTTCCATTAATTTTTTTACTTTATTATTGATAGTCGTGAAAGTTAGATTTGAAGTCCATTCGAAATTACGTTGCTTGATATTTACCGATTTCAGAGATAATTCGAGCCCGGAGTTTCTCATTTTTCCGATATTTACCAGTTTCGTTTTATAACCATATGTGGCTGGCATCGGTTTTTCAAAGAGGAGTCCGTGTGTGTTTTTTATATAGTAATCAATCGAAATATTCAACCTGTCGTTAAATAAGACGGCATCAGTTCCCACATTTATTTGTTCTGCTTTTTCCCAACTCAGATCGCGATTGCCCGGACTCTCAAGGATAATGCCGGCTTGTCCATAATATGGAGCTTCAGCACCCATGTACCGTTGAGCTGTATAATATCCTACGCCTGATTGTTCTCCGGTCATACCCCAACTGACTCTTATTTTCCAGTCGTTGATAAAGTCGAAGCTTTTCATGAAATCTTCTTTATTGATGCGCCAGGCAATAGATGCAGAAGGGAAGACTCCCCACATGCCATTTGAGGGAAACTTGGAAGATCCATCAGCGCGTACTGTTGCTGCAAGCAAATATTTATCGTCCCAACTCAAGTCTAATCTTCCGAAATGAGAGATCAGGGTACTTCCATAAGCATATCCGTTAGCACCGAATGAAGCGGCAGAACGAATATATGTGAATTGTTTAGTGGGAAAGTCCCACCCGCTGGAGATATTCCATGAACGGTTGTAATGTTCGTAAGATTGTCCTACCATTGCAGTTAATCCCAGCTTTTCTTTTATCATAGTTTTATATGTTAACGTATGTTGTAATACGTAGCGAATTGCAGTTGCACGTGATTCTCGGGTATAACCATCGTAAGACTCCATATTCGGAAAATCTGTTGTCCGATTATAAAAGTCGTTATTCGTATTGTATAGCAAACTTAGCTGTGGTTTATATATTAGGCCTTTTGCTAATTTCCAGTTCAGATAAGTAGATGCATTTGCCGAGTAAATCTTGTAATCGGAAGCAGATTCGTTTATCATGGCCTGGACATTGTGATATCGGAGGTCGATACCTCCTATCGCATACGAGCCATCTTTCTTGTAAGGTCGGTCATACGGCCGTTGTGGAAATGATCGTAATATATATCCATACTTTCCGTTTTCACTCGGTACTCTGTTATTAATTGTGTGTCCGAGGCCTATTGTAACTCCAAAATTGACTTTGGAAGATATGATATGGTCTATATTTGAACGGAAGTTGATTCTTCTAAGTCGGTTTGTTTTTATGACACCTTCTTGGTCATAATAGGAAATATTTGAGTAAAACTTCGTATTTCTATTTCCTCCTCTCATGGATAGAGAGTAACGTTGAGTAATAGGTGTATCTTCCCTGAACGGGAGTTTTACCCAGTCATAATCTCCGGGATAATTAACTCCTCTCGGGTCTTTTAATAAAGGTTGATATCCAGCATCTCCCGGATTATAATTGTTATCCTTGTTATAATTATTATAAGCTTCGTTCATGACGGTCAGGTATAAATCTGTATCTGCCATTTCCGGGAGGTTATGTACTTGGCTAAATCCACAGGACATGTTCAGCGAGAAACTGGTGCGTCCACTCTGTCCTTTTTTTGTAGTAATGAGAATTACTCCGTTTGTCGCTCTTGAACCATATATAGAGGCCGCTGCGGCGTCTTTAAGGACATCTATAGATTCTATATCTGAAGGGTCTATCAGCGATAAAGGAGACTGATAAGAAGACCCGAATAATCCGGTTAATTCTGAACCGTCTTCAGTATCCATAGGTATGCCATCGATAACATATAAGGGGTCATTCCCTCCGTTAATAGATCCTACTCCTCTAATGCGTATTGTCCCTGCAGTTCCAGGATTTCCCGATACAGACTGTACTTGTACTCCGCTAAGTTTGCCTTGTAATAATTGATCGAATGTAGCATACGAAACAGATAAGTCATCTTTTATTTTTAAAGAGGATATAGCTCCAGTGACATCTTTGCGCTGTTGTGTTGAATATCCGACAACAACGACCTCTTTCATTGATTGCTCTTTGCTTTCGAGAATGGCATTTATTTCTTTTTTATTTTTTACGTAATATTCTTTTGTTTCCATACCGATATAGGAAAAAACCAAAGTATCTCGAGGTGCAGCTTTGATCCGATATTTACCGTTTATATCTGTAATGGTTTGAGATGTTTTACTTTTTACAGTAACTGACACACCGATAAGTGTTTCACCTTTTGTATCCGTTACAGTTCCGGTAATTATTTTCTCAAGGCTTTGTGCCGGTAGTTTCCCGGCGGTAAATAGCCCGATGAGAATTATAAGTGTTATTTGATATATTTTCATGATAAATTATAAATTTTTGTGGGATGAATCTTCACTGATGCTTCATAAGTTGGATTACTGCAACTTTTTTGCGAGATTCTTTTTCGGAGATTTGTAACAGATATATTCCGGTGTTGAGATGAGCTACATCGATTTTATTTTGTCCGGCTGAACAATTATTTGAGAATATTAATTTCCCATTGTTCGTGAAAATGTTAACGATATAATTTTTATCATTGTCGAGACCGGTTAAATTAATTTCTTTATCGAAAGGATTCGGGAAACAGCTGATCGTCGCTTTTTGAGAAACGATGATTCCGGTAGGAGTCTTGTTTATGTTAATTTGGTTTGTTGCAATTTCTTTTGTTGCACAAGGTAAAGAAGTTTTCATGCGTACATATATTGTATGATTTCCTTCTTCCAGTTGGTAACCAGCCAATCTCAATGTGTTGTTTGACGAGAAAACATCCAATGGGTATTCAAAATCGGGGTCATCTAATGCAAATTGAAATAGAGGATCTTCTCCACCTGTTACAGATTGAGCTTCGATGATGATGGCATCCCATTCATCCGATTCAGAAATATTGGATGTCAACGATACAGATGGTTCTATTTCGTCTTCAACAGTGAATATGATATTTTCACTCATGTTATTCAATGTGTATGTTATTGTATGTTCGCCCAGTCCGGCTAAGGATGCGTTAAACGTTGACCCTGTAACTCCGTCTCCTGACCAGTTGCCTCCTGCGGGTGTGGCTGATAATGAGATAGTTGATTCTAAGCATACTTTTTGAGATTTGAGGTTGATTTGCGGTTTGTCGATATAATCGACAACAATCGTGAATATATCTCCGGACGAGAATTCAATACCTTCTGCTGTTATGGTCATGGCATCTTCGTCATATTGTACTGGTATGAATGTTGTATTGTTTTCTGTTTTTTTTATCAATCCGATTTTGGGTGTTTCTGCTAGTAATGTCGCTATTGTTGGAGATACTTTGAATTGTAGACTAATTGTATTGATTCCGAATAGATTGATTTTCCAATTTCGTTTTAAGACTGTACAGGCGATTTCTTTTTCGTCTTCATTAAAGGCTTGTATTTGTTCTGTAGTATTAAGAGCGTCAGATGTTGCTCCGACAAAAGCAAATTGCCCATCTTCTTGAAATTTGGCAGGAGATGAAAAAGAACTTCCGTTTGATATTGTCAATATACCTTCATCTTCAGTTAACCCGTAACCGATCCGTCCGGTCGATTTTATTTGAGAAAGTCCGGAAGCATCATCGCGTACAATGCCTGTAATATAATTATTATAAGAAGAATAGTCAGAAGTTTCTCCTGCCCACCAAATTTGCCCTGCACTACTTGAATAAGTGAATTTATAGTTTGGTGTAGTAGGTACTTTTGTTGGATTGGAAGAAGAGGATTTAATTAGAGTAATACCATATTTCGCAGCAAGATAAGACTCTATTTTGTATCTTTCTTCATCTGTAATAAGTCTGTCGAAAGCTATAATTTCAGCAATATCTCCTTCGAGCCATTTACCTATTTTAGTCGTTCCTGCAACACTAACTCCGGCATAGAAAATACCCTCTTTCGATGGGGTGGAAACGAATCTTGTCAGGACGCTGAACAGACCTCCGTCGAAAGTTACCATATCTCCTTTGGGGTTACCAAAAGCTGCAAAACAAGAGTGGAAACCGGAAACTTTACTTGAGACTATTGCAGAACGTGTTCCCCAATAATTGTTGATTCCATCAGAAACCAACCATGTCGGAGTGGGATTAGATCCCATTTTATAAGTTTGAAAAAAAACAAGATCTTCTTTGTTTCCATAATCTGTTATTCCTTTTTCTTGAATAGATAGAAGAGTTGATTCCTCTTTATTTTCTGTAGTTAGATTTGCTGAATAAACTGCGAAAACTGATTGGTATTTTTTATTTTCTAATCCTTTTAATGCAATTTTCCCATTGAAGTAAACTGTTGGATTGAAATTGACGGTGCTGTTTTTCAGTGTTAATGTTTCGGAACCTCCTTCATCTTTTTGGAAAAGTTCGATTTCTTGCTTTTGGTCAGATAGATCTTCCCAGTACGGACTTGTCAATTTATTATCAGCATCTATGGTCACACCCTTATCTGCTCTAAGCCATAAAACCGATCCTGATACTCCTCCCGGTTTTATTTGTGCATTTGCAGCAAAAACCGTTTCAATACATAATAACGATAATAAAAACGCCTTTTTCATAATTGATTGTATTAATGGTTGATTTAGATATAATGGTTTTGAAATCTCTGGTTAATTATGTCAGGAGTTTGAATATTATTTTAAATTCTTGTTGCAAATAAAATGATAAAATTGTAAATTGCAAAATATTTACGAAATATTTTTTGTATATGCATGAGTATAT
>NZ_CEWDCG010000093.1:0-10965 GCF_982436375.1 Coprobacter sp.
GCTTTATATAAGAAGTCATAATCTTGTGCCGGAATTACACCGCCTGCAATGACGATGATATCTTCTCGTCCAAGCTTCTTCAACTCTTCCATAACTTGCGGAATTAATGTTTTATGCCCTGCTGCCAAGGATGAAACACCTAATACATGAACGTCATTTTCAACTGCTTGGCGGGCAGCTTCTGCCGGAGTTTGGAATAGCGGTCCCATATCCACGTCGAAGCCGCAATCGGCATATCCCGTTGCTACAACTTTTGCACCTCGGTCGTGTCCGTCCTGTCCCATTTTAGCAATCATGATACGAGGCTGGCGACCTTCTTTCTTGGCGAATTTTTCTGACAATTCTGTTGCCCGTACAAAATCCGCATCTTTTTTCGTTTCTGATGAATACACTCCTGATATAGTTCTGATAATTGCCTTATAACGGCCTACGACAGCTTCGCAGGCATCCGATATTTCTCCCAAAGTAGCACGTACTTTTGCAGCTTTTACAGCAAGGTCGAGCAAATTGCCTTTTTGGGTTTTCACGCATTCTGTAATAGCTTCCAGTGCAGCTTTTACAGCCGCTTCGTCACGATTCGCTTTCAATTCGTTTAATCGGGCAATTTGCTGTTTACGTACAGCCGTATTATCTACTTCGAGAATATCGATCGGATCTTCTTTTTCCAAACGATATTTGTTTACACCGATGATTGTTTGTTTACCTGAGTCGATGCGGGCTTGAGTACGTGCGGCAGCCTCTTCTATTCTCAGTTTCGGAAGGCCAGTTTCGATAGCTTTAGCCATGCCGCCGAGTTTTTCAATTTCCTGAATATGTTCCCATGCCTTATGTGCCAATTCATTGGTCAGGGATTCTACATAATAAGAGCCTGCCCAAGGATCGACTTCTTTCGTTACATAAGTTTCTTCTTGAATATATATCTGAGTATTACGAGCGATACGGGCAGAGAAATCTGTCGGTAATGCGATTGCTTCATCAAGGGCGTTTGTGTGTAGAGATTGAGTATGTCCTTGTGCTGCTCCCATCGCTTCGATACAAGTACGTCCGACATTATTGAACGGATCTTGTTCGGTCAATGACCATCCTGATGTTTGCGAATGGGTACGCAATGCAAGAGATTTCGGATTCTTAGGATTAAATTGTTTTACGATTTTTGCCCACAGCATACGAGCTGCCCGCATTTTTGCGATTTCCATAAAATAGTTCATCCCGATAGCCCAGAAGAAAGATAAACGAGGTGCAAAAGAGTCTATATCCATTCCTGCATTAACTCCGGCACGAAGGTATTCCAAGCCATCGGCGAGTGTATAAGCCAGTTCGATATCGGCAGTTGCTCCAGCTTCTTGCATGTGGTATCCCGAAATAGAGATAGAATTGAACTTAGGCATGTATTGGGAGGTAAATTCAAAAATATCCGCAATGATACGCATAGAGAATTCCGGTGGGTAAATATATGTGTTACGAACCATAAATTCTTTCAGAATATCATTTTGGATGGTCCCTGCCATTTCTTCCAATTTTGCCCCTTGTTCTAGCCCGGCGTTGATATAGAAAGCCATAATAGGAAGTACAGCCCCGTTCATAGTCATGGAAACGGACATTTTGTTTAAGGGAATACCGTCAAACAAAACTTTCATGTCTTCCAGACTGCAAATAGAAACTCCGGCTTTACCTACATCACCAACTACTCGTTCGTGATCGGCATCATATCCTCGGTGTGTTGCCAAATCGAATGCTACGGAGAGTCCTTTCTGGCCGGCTGCGAGATTACGGCGATAAAATGCGTTCGATTCTTCAGCAGTGGAAAAACCGGCATATTGGCGGATAGTCCATGGACGCATAGCATACATACCGCTGTACGGTCCTCTCAAGAACGGAGGAATACCGGCTACATAATTCAGGTGTTCCATGCCTTCCAAATCGGCTTGTGTATAAATCGGTTTTACCGGAATTAATTCAGGCGTAATCCATTTGTCTTCAGGATTACAAGAGATGCTTCCTTTCCCGTTTTGGGCAAAAGCATCGGTTGTGATATTTATATTTTTGAAATTAGGTCTCATAATTTTACGATTTTCTTGATACGTTTTTATAACGGTTAATGAATCGATAGTTTGGCATTGAAAGCCTTCAATGTATCCAGAACGTTGCTGCGTACGTTGATAAATTGGTCGATACCCTGAGCTTTCAGTTCTTCCATACATTCGGGTGCTCCTGCTACGACTAAAATGGCTTTGTCGCCTAATGCGGCTTTCGCTTCGGGAGCGAGAGTTGCATATTCATCGTCGCTTGAGCAAAGCACTACGATATCGGCTTTTGCTTCAATAGCAGCGTCTACACCTTCTTGTATGGTGTTGAAACCTAAATTGTCCACGATTTTATATCCGGCACATCCGAAGAAGTTTCCGGAGAATTGGGAACGGGCGAGGCGCATGGCAAGATTACCGATTGTCAACATAAATACGACCGGTTGTTTATCTGATTTTTCAGTTGCTAAACGCAGTGTTTCGAAATCGCTGGCTCCCCGTTCGAAATGTAATGTTTCGTATTCGGGCTGACATTTATGCGATTCTCCTCCGCAACATCCGCAAGACGCTTTATCTTTGATTTTATCTGCCGCTTTTTCGTTGATATTCGGGTATTGATTAGTTCCCACCAAAATTTCTTTTCTTCGTGCGATTGCCATGTGACGGGCTTCGGCCGAAGCATTTACGGTTTGTTGAATGAATCCTTCTTTCAGTGCTGCATAGAATCCGCCTTTATCTTCAACTTCGAGGAATAATTTCCATGCTTGTTCTGCAATAGAAATAGTAAGATTCTCTATATAATATGAACCTGCTGCCGGATCTGTGATTTTATTGAAATGAGATTCTTCCCGGAGCAGAAGTTGTTGATTACGGGCGATGCGTTCCGAAAATTCATCCGGTTGTTTATAGGTAATGTCAAACGGGGTGACGGTCATAGAGTTTACTCCGGCAAGAGCGGCGGACATAGCCTCCGTTTGTGATCTTAATAAATTGACATGCGCATCGTAAATCGTCATGTTAAATTCGGATGTTTTTGCATGAGTTTCCATTTTTGCAGCACATTCGCAAGACGGTTTATAGGCCGATACGATTTGTGTCCATAACATGCGGGCTGCCCTGAATTTGGCTATCTCCATAAAATAGTTGGATGATATGCCGAAATTGAATTTAATGCGTTTGGCTACTTCATCTGCACTCAAACCGAGATCTGTGATACTGGCTAGCCATTCGTTTCCCCAAGCCAGAGCAAATCCGAGTTCTTGGGAGATATAAGAGCCTGCATTGTTAAGCATTATGGCATCGACTGCAAGTACTCTGAATTTAGGTAAAGCAGCAGCGGCTTTTATGATTTCTGCACCTTTCTGTGCATATTCTTTAAAATCTCTTCCTCGTTTCAAAATACGTTTGAACGGATCGAAATTGATAGAACCCTTTATATTTTCGGTATTGATGTTTTGCGATTTGAAATAATCTGATAGTGCCTCGATCAGTTTTAAACTGTTTTTAATGCACGAAGTGAAATTCAATTCGACATTTTCTACATCGATACCCGACAATAATATCGCTATATTTTCGGGAGTGATATTTTCAGCTTCGAGAGCGAAACCTAACGAAGTAATACCTTTGGTAAGCAGGTCTTTTGCTTTTGCATTGGCGTCTTTTACGTTTTCGACATGTATGTCTTGACGCACCAGCCATTCATTATCGCATTTAGTCCCGCGAACATAAGGATATTCTCCGGGTAAAGAATTTGTGGTTTTTATATCCGCAATATCTTCTGCGCGGTACATCGGTTTTACGTTGAACCCTTCATTGGTTCTCCATACGAGTTTTTTGTTGAAGTCGGCACCTTTAAGGTCTGCCGTGACTTTTTCCATCCATTCTTCTGTAGAAACAGGAGGAAATTGGTCGAACAACTTTTCTTTACAATCTGCCATAGTGTTTATCTTGCAGTTTTGATTTAAGTTAAACATTCCTTTTCCTTAACACAATACGAACGTTTTTTATCTGCGGTAAAAAACGTTCGGCTTTGCTTTTCAGCAAAGAGCTTTTACAAAAATACAACATTCCTTTTCAATAAAGAAAATTTTCTGTAATAAAATGGATAAACTACATGTGCTAAAAATATAAAATATCGTGGTTGATAAGATCTGTTTCGTGAAATTTATCCCTTATATTTTATCCATTTTATAATTTCTGTATAACTCGTTTTTTTTCCGTACATGAGAATTCCTATTCGGTAAATTCTACCGGATATCCATATACTACATAATGCTGAAATACCTAATATTAGAAAAGATACTATTATTTCCCATAGAGGTATGCCGAAAGGGATTCTCACCATCATGACGATGGGGGAGGTAAAAGGTATCATAGAGCACCAGAAGGCTAAAGGTCCTTCAGGATTTTGTGCACTATATATTCCTGCATAAAGAGCAAATAATATAATTATTGTAATTGGTGTCATAAATTGTTGAGTGTCTGCTTCGTTATCAACTGCCGAACCTATGGCTGCGAACAAAGAAGCATATAGCATATATCCTCCGCTAAAGAAAAGAGTAAACCATATCAGAAGTTCCGCGAAAGGATAACTTTGCATTTGGTTCAAAGATTCTATATTATCGGTCGCTGTACCAAGAGACAGTTGGGAGGTGGTCGAAAATAGAATTATGACAGATAGAATAAGCCAAATTGCGAATTGAGTGAGGCCGGCCAATCCGATTGCTGTGATTTTTCCCATCATCAGTTCGAAAGGTTTTACAGAAGAGATCATAACTTCAACGATGCGATTGCTTTTTTCTTGGGTTACGCTTTGCATGACTTGTACACCGTAAAGAAGCAAAAACATGTATATGATGAACGTGCTGGCTATTCCGATGACAGATGATATTTCAGCGGAAGAACGACTCTTTGTCCTGTCTTCTCCGAATCGGATTTCCGGTATGTCGAGTTTAACTTGTAAATCGGCAATTATTTTCTGAATATTCTGAATTTGACAAGATGCCAATTTTTCGTTTTCGAGATAACGTTCGGCTTGCAGCGTAATATATTCTTTAAAGTTTTGACTGATCTGCTTTTCTGAATAGATAGCTATGGCTTGGGGATTTTGCAGCAGGTTTTCCGAAATGATTATGTAGGCATATACTTTTTCAGCATTGTCCGCTGGGTCACCGGTCATTCGATAATAGAATCGATATTGGGAAGTATCGGTAAACAAGTTTTTATATGATCCGGTGTAATCCAATACGATTATATCATGAGTTTCGGTATCGTTTATTTTTGACATCCAATGGGGAAATGACATTAATGCGACAAATAAAAAAGGCATTAATAAAGTCATTGCAATAAATGACCGTTTTCTTACCCGGTTTAGATATTCTTGACGTATAATCAGATGCATTTTGTTCATACCGTTTAGATTTTAGAGCGTTTTTTCTCTTTCGACCGTTTCGATAAATATTTCGTTCATAGAGGGCAGTATCTCTTCAAATGCAGTTAACGAAAACCTTTCGGCAAGTTGAACTATCAAATCATTTATCGGAATATCATCTGTTTTTTTGAGTAATATTTCAGTCCCGTTAAAAGCCTCTTTCTCAGAAATCACTATATAATGGTTGTCAGAACTGGGAAACTTGCCGGAAGAAATCTTTATTCTGAAAAGATCTTTTTTATATTGTTCCCGGATTTTGAGTACTTCTCCTTGCAATACGACTTGAGAGCGATTTATGAGTGTTATTTCATCACATAACTCTTCGACCGAACTCATGTTGTGGGTAGAAAAGATAATTGTTGCTCCCCCTTTTTTCAGTTCGAGGATTTCACGTTTCAGTAACTCCGTATTTATCGGGTCAAATCCGCTGAAAGGTTCGTCGAATATCAATAAACGGGGTTCATGAATTACCGTTGTTATAAACTGTATCTTTTGCTGCATCCCTTTCGAAAGTTCTTCAATTCGGTATTTTTCCCAACGGTCTATTTCAAATCGAGTGATCCATTTTTTCATTCGTCTTTTAGCTTCATTGCGGGAGACACCTTTTAACTGAGCTAAATAGACAATATGTTCTCCAACTTTCATTTTTTTATATAATCCTCGTTCTTCAGGCAGGTAACCTATGTGTTTTACATCTTCGGCATTTAGAAGATGGTTGTCGAATAATACAGTTCCGCTATCAGGGACTGTAATATGGTTGATGATTCGGATGAAAGTGGTTTTCCCTGCACCATTAGGGCCGAGAATTCCATATATACAGTTTTCCGGTATTTGCACGGAAACACCGTTCAGAGCCCTGTGCCCCTCGTATTCTTTGATGATGTCGAGAGCGTCTATAAGATACATTGTCTATTTTATTTAGGACTGACGATACGTTCGCCTAATTGTTTTGCCAAAGCTGCTTTCAATGCATACAATCCATTCAGTTCAGACATGAGTTGAGTTGTTCGTTCCGGATTTTTTTCTTTGGCCGTTTTTTTAATTTCTTCTCGTATATGTTTTATATTCAAGGATGTAATAGCATCCTTTAGTTCGAATAATGCACGAGGAATCAGGTCTGCTAACTTTTCTTCTTCGCTTTCTATCGTCTGGAATTTTGTGTGTATTTTACTCAATTGATACTTTTCACTTACCAGATCAACGGCCAGACGACTGATTTCTTCATCGGGGTGAGCTAAAAAATAACGAGTCAAATGTTCTCCTTCTTGATCGAATATATGATTAATTTCGGCTATTACTTTTTTATATAACGGATGTTGGAATTCGATTTCATCATTTCGTAAATCGGTGAGTATATAGGGGATTACTTTCCACGTTTCCGTTTCTCCAGTCTCTTCATTTATTTCGGAAAATAAGTCGTGAAATCCGTATCGTATCATGTATCTCACCAAAGTCTTTTCAAATGGATCGAGAGGAGATGGAACTCTTTTCTCTTGTAAAACTCCTTGAGGAACGCCCTGCGTTTCCATTAATGTTTCTGTATCGTCATTCTGTGTACCTTCTTCTTGGGAATTTTGCTTGTCGGCAGAAGTCTCCGATAGCGTTTTTTTGTTAGGAGGAGTTCCGTTTTGCAGTTGGCTCAGTTTTATTTTATTGATTTCACGGAGCAATACCTCTTCGCTGATCTCCATGAGGCGACTGCATTCTTTGGTATATACCGAGCGTACGATAGTATCGGGGATAATAGCAATGCTTTGTACGATGTCCGATATTAATTCTGCCCGTTTAATGGGGTCGTTTCCTGCACTGTCTAATAATAAGTTGGTCTTAAAACGTATAAAATCGACTTCATGATTTTTTATATATTCCGTAAAAGATGAGGCACTTTGCTTTTTGGCAAAAGAATCAGGATCATCTCCATCGGGAAGAAGTACGACTTTAATGTTCATCCCCTCTTTCAAGATGAGGTCTATTCCCCTTAAAGAGGCTTTTATCCCGGCAGCATCACCATCATAGATAACCGTAATATTATTTGTGAAACGGTGAATCAGTCTGATCTGGCCCGGAGTAAGAGATGTTCCTGAAGAAGCCACTACATTTTCTACTCCGGCCTGATGCATCGATAAAACATCGGTATAACCTTCTACTAAAAAACAGTTGTCATTTTTTACGATAGACTGTTTTGCTTGATAGATGCCGTAAAGCACATTGCTTTTATGGTAAACTTCCGATTCCGGAGAGTTGACATATTTGGCTAATTTATCGCTTTTCCTTAACACTCGTCCTCCGAAAGCAAGGACCTTTCCGGATAGACTAAATACCGGAAAAATTACTCTGCCTCGGAAACGATCGCTTATGTAACCGTTTTGACCCTCCAGACAAAGCCCGGTTTTCAATAAATACTCTTCTTTATACCCTCTTTTTTTTGCTTCAATAGCGAGTGCATCTCGTTGTTCGAGGGAGTAACCCAATGCGAATTTGTGAATAATGTCGTCTCTAAATCCTCGTTCATGAAAATAGGCGAGTCCGACCGAACGACCTTCGGAATGTTGAAATAATATATTACTGAAATATTCTTGAGCAAAAGAATTAACGATGAGCATGCTTTCCCGGTCGCTTTTTATCTGTTTCTCTTCATCGCTGAGTTCTCGTTCTTCTATTTCAATGTTATATTTTTTTGCCAGATATTTCAGGGCTTCATAGTAGGAAAGTTGTTCATGTTCCATGATGAAATGCACGGCACTACCTCCCTTTCCGCAACTGAAACATTTGCAGATGCCTTTAGAAGGAGACACACTGAAAGATGGAGTTTTCTCATCATGAAACGGACATAACCCGACATAATTGACGCCGCGTTTACGCAATGTGACAAAGTCGGAAACAACTTCCAGAATATTTGCGCTGTCTATTATTTTATCGACGGTTGCTTGGTCTATCATGTAATCGAGATTTTAGTGTGGCGAAGATAACTATTTATTGTAAGGGTTGCAAAACAAAATTTGTAAAAACCGAGAGATTCGAGACCTCTTTTATGATTCTAATTTAACGGAAAATTTTAGAACAATCGTTTTCATCGAATTGTTATAATTTAAGGTCTGCCTAAAGATATGATTTCTGTATTGTAAAATTTAGACAGACTTTTAATAGATTCTAATGTTTTATTTAAACAAATAAGTATGAAGTTACGAACTATTTTTTGCATGATCGCGTTATCGACATTGTTTTCTTTTGCATATATCGTTTCGATAAAGGCTTGTACCAGAGCTGTCTATTTAGGCGAGGGAGGAATGGTTGTTACCGGAAGAACGATGGATTGGAAAGAAGATCCTCAGTCGAATATTTATCTTTTTCCGAGAGGATTGCAAAAGCGGGCGGCTCTTCCCGGAAATAAAAATACCGTAACTTGGACATCGAAGTATGGGAGTGTATCTACTGCGGGGTATGATATAGGAATATGTGACGGGATGAATGAAAAAGGTTTGGTTGCCAATCTGCTTTTTTTGACAGAATCATCTTATTATAGGCCGGATGATAATCGTCCGGTAATGGGAATCAGCATTTGGACACAATATGTATTGGATAATTTTGCTACGGTCGAAGAGGCTGTTGCCGGACTAAAAGATGATACTTTCAGAATCGATGCTCCCGATTTGCCGAACGGTGCAAAATCTACGTTGCATTTATCCGTATCTGACGCTACAGGAAATAGTGCGATCTTTGAATATATACAGGGACGACTGATTGTTCATGAAGGGAAAGATTGTCAAGTGATGACTAATTCTCCTACTTATGATAAACAGATGACACTGAATGATTATTGGAAACAGATAGGTGGGATGGTAATGTTGCCGGGAACGAATCGAGCTTCCGACCGATTTGTCAGAGCTTCATTCTATATTAATGTTATTCCTAAAACTTCAGATTTTAAATTAGCTGTTCCCGGAGTATTTAGTGTTATGCGTAATGTATCCGTGCCTTTAGGAATATCTGTTCCCGATCAGCCGAATATTGCATCTACCCGTTGGCGCACGGTCTCAGATCAAAAAAATAAAGTTTATTATTTCGAGTCGACACTTAATCCCGATGTATTTTGGGTCGACTTTAAAGATCTTGATTTTAATGTGGGTGCACCGATAAAAAAACTTTGGCTTACTAATGGAGAAATTTATGCAGGAAATGCTGCAGGACAATTTAAGAACTCATTGCCGCTTCCATTTTTATTTGGAATTTAGACTCTGTTTCAATTTTGTTTGGGTTCTGGCCTGATAATTTCTTTTAATTTTTTGTTTTTACGAGGAAGAGTCCTATTCGACGAATGAAAACACAAAGAAGATTTGACCTAATTACTTTACTTGAGATGATATGAAATTTTTTTGAGTTTTGAAAATTAAAACCGAGTCATGACTTCAAGAACAATTTTATCTTGTTCCGATTCTTTAGGTATTCCGGACGCTGAATAAAAATATTTTTCATAATTTAGTCGAATATCTGCAACGAACGGTTTGCCGATGCTGAATGTAAGTCCACCCGTTACTCGTTGTCTTTTATAATCGTTTATTTTTAGTTTACCGGTTTCTTCGTCGGCATATCCGTCGCTGTGGTCGGTCATAAAATCATAGCGGGCGAGGAAAGACATACTTTTAAAAATTCGGGGCAAGGGTAATTCATAACTCATGAAACTATTCATGGCATGAACATCCTTAAAAGCATTTTGCTCATATTGTTTATATAAATATTCACCCTCAATCAAGAATCTTTTATATCGGTATGAAAGACCGCCATCATACATATGAATACGGATCGACTCCGGTTTGATGGTTTGTGTACTGAATTCGATATTTAGTCCTTTTATAAAAAGGAGTTGAGCTTTGACAGAATAGTTCATTTCTTTGCGCCATTCTTTCTGGTTAGTTAACCCTGTTCCATTAAAAATTCCGGCTTCAATGATGAACGGGAAAACTTCTTTTAATTGATAGCATACCGTTGCACCTACGTCTCTGACGTTTCCTACCTGTTTGGCAATAAAAGACCGGTTGGCAAAATATTGTTGATGGGGAGAACGATGTGCATCAATTGTGAAAGGCACTCGCATTTGTCCGATTGTGAAGTTGAGGCTTTTAATAGGAAATAGTCGGGTATAAGCATCCAGCATTTTGATACTACCTTCATCCGATAAATCTATTTCTGCTTTGTAAGCGACAGATGGGTGAACATTTCCAGTCAAGCTGAACCGGGCATTTCTTACTTCGAAACGACTTGCATTGATTTCCGGTTGATATTCATATTTTGCACGAATCGTTCCATGAATTTCGGGAATATAATCTGTTTTTTCCATTTTCTTTTTTTCGAGCTTTACGCCGTCTTCGTTCGCTTCGTTTTGTCCCGTTCCTCTAAAGGGTATTAAAAGTACGAAAAATAGTATTATAGCTTGTTTCATTATTATTTAAATAAACAGATGTATATATTGAAAATTTTTACAAAGGAAACTTTGCAATGTGACAAATATATTAC
>NZ_CEWDCG010000094.1:0-10958 GCF_982436375.1 Coprobacter sp.
TAAAATTCACTGGTAAAATGGAACTTTATTTTCGGAAAATCTGTCTGCGCCATTTGCAATACATAATTGGAATCTGCAAGAAATACATCCCGATCTTCCTTATCTTTTGCCATAAACTGATATTTCCGTTTTTTGAAATTCTCCAAAGCCTCGGCATCATCACTCTCTATCCAGCAAGCTTTATAAAGGCTGATAGGTTCCCATTTACATTGCGCTCCATATTCATGTAGCAAACGATATTGAATCACTTCAAACTGCAATTGTCCTACCGTCCCGATAATTTTCCGCCCGTTAAACTGATTGACAAATAACTGAGCAACACCCTCATCCATCAATTGGTCTATTCCTTTATTCAATTGTTTTGTTTTCATCGGGTCAGTATTTTCTATATACTTGAACATTTCAGGAGAGAAACTCGGCAATCCTCTAAAATGCAACTCCTCTCCTGCCGTTAAAGTATCTCCGATTTTAAAGTTACCGGTATCCGGCAACCCGACAATATCCCCGGGATAAGCCTCATCGACCGTAGATTTCCGTTGTGCCATAAAAGCTGTCGGACTGGAGAACTTCATAAATTTACCATTTCTCACATGTTTATAGTTTGCATTCCGTTCAAATTTTCCGGAACAGACTTTCACAAAGGCAATACAACTCCGGTGGTTGGGGTCCATATTCGCATGTATCTTAAAAACAAACCCCGAAAAATTAGCCTCTTCAGGGCTAACGACACGTTCTACAGCTTGTACCGGTCTGGGAGATGGCGCTATTTTCACAAAACAATCCAACAGTTCTTTTACTCCGAAATTGTTTAGTGCCGATCCAAAGAATACGGGTGCTATATTGCCTTTTAAATAATCGGAAACATCAAATTCAGGATATACTCCTTCTATCAGTTCCAAATCAGTTCTAAGTTTGGAGGCATCTTCTGAACCGATATATTTTTCCAACTCAGGATTATTAATGTCTTTAAATTCTACCGATTCGGTGACTACCTGCTTGCTCGGAGTGTAAAGATTCAATCCTTCCTCATATATATTATACACTCCTTTAAACCGCTGCCCCATATTGATAGGCCAGCTTAACGGACGCACACCTATTTTAAGTTCCGACTCCAGCTCATCAAGCAAATCGAAAGGATCTTGTCCTTCCCTATCCAATTTATTTACAAACACAATTACAGGAGTATTGCGCATGCGACACACTTCCATCAGTTTACGAGTCTGCATCTCAACTCCTTTTGCAGCGTCTACAACAATAATCACACTATCCACAGCTGTCAATGTGCGATAAGTATCTTCTGCAAAGTCTTGATGACCGGGGGTATCCAAAATGTTTATTTTATAATCTCCGTAATTAAACCCCATCACCGAGGTCGCAACCGAAATTCCTCTCTGCTTTTCTATCTCCATCCAGTCTGAAGTCGCCGTTTTCTTGATCTTATTCGATTTCACAGCACCGGCCACATGAATCGCTCCCCCAAATAACAGCAGTTTCTCGGTCAATGTAGTTTTCCCGGCATCCGGATGACTGATAATAGCAAATGTTCTTCTTTTTTGTATCTCTTCGGTTATCGTAGCCACTTTACAATAATTATTTCATTAATAAATTAATACACTTTACAAGACTGTTTTCCCAATATGGTATGGAAACCGAATATGTCTCTTTTATTTTTTTCTTATTCATCACGCTATAAAAAGGTCGCGTCGCTTTTGCCGGATATTCGCTTCCTTCTATCGGTAGCACTTCGCAAGTCCTAATTCCGGCAATACGGTGTATTGCTTTAGTAAAATCATACCAGCTACACACTCCTTCATTCGAAAAGTTATAGATACCGGGAATAAACGTCTTATTATCGATAATAATCATTATCGCCTTTGCCAAATCTCCTGCATAAGTAGGTGTACCGATTTGGTCAAATACGACACTTAATTTCTCCCGCTCTTTTCCAAGTCGAATCATCGTTTTCACAAAATTATTGCCGTAAGCCGAATATAGCCAAGAGGTCCGCAATACAACGGCATCGGAACAATTATCAAACAATAACCGCTCGCCTTCAAGCTTCGTAACTCCATATACCGAGCATGGCGCTGTTTCGTCACTCTCCGAATACGGTTTATAATGGACTCCGCTATATACATAGTCTGTAGAAATATGAATGACTTTAGCCCGATTCATTGCAGCTGCTTTTGCAAGATTCGCCACTGCCAAAGCATTAATCTTTCGACAAGTATCCTCATTATCTTCTGCTTTATCGACCGCAGTATAAGCTGCACAATTGACAATAACCTCGATACCGTGACCTGCAACATACTTCATTACGGCTTCCAAATCGGTAATATCCAGATCTTGTATATCCGTAAACAGAAAAGTATTTTTTTTATCTTCTTCCGCCAGACAGCGCATTTCATTACCCAACTGGCCGTTAGCACCGGTTACTAAAATTTTTGCCATGCGATGTTTTTTTTTAAAATTTTATAATTCCAGATCTCCGGCTTTTTCTTGTTTATATTTTTCAGACAATAATGCTAAAAAAGTCGATATTTGTTTCATTGCAGCCTGTGTCTGTTCAGAAATCTCCTTTTTCTGTAACCGAAGCATTAAGATTCCATAAAGCGCATTAAAACAAGTCTCTATTTCACCAACCGGTTCGTCTCCTGTTTTTGCCCTCAACTCAACAATATAAGGGAGCGTTTTGAAAAATGTCGCCCCATAAAACGGTTCTTTCGGTGACTTCAATAAAGCCAGGTGCAAATCGGTAAGATCGATAATAACATTTTTATTCAACTGAAGATGTCCGCTTTCCACCACACCTTCACGTCTCATCATATCGATAAGGCTCTCATACCACTCCCGAATTTCTTTCTTTTTATCATCCGGGACATTATATTTCGAGACAATCTGTTCATCGATAGTATCGATATCCAGCTTATATGCCCGGATAATATCTTCGATCTGCCACATATAGAGCAAATACTCAGCGATATTTTCTTTCCTTTTTTGGCTGGCTATAATCATATTTCAAAATTTATCCGGAGAACAAATAAACAATTTATTTTTAACAATTTCCGAATATACATTCAAAAATCGCATAAAACTCTTTATCATTCACCCCTAAGTGACGACAGGCTAAACGAGCAGCATTGATATCGCCCAAAAATTCTTCATCAAATAATGTTACAGGTACTCGTCCATAACGGGTTTCCAACTCGATATTATCGTCTGTTCTTACAATAGGATGCGGTAAATAGGGAACGGCTGTTATATCCTCTCTGACCGTATCTGCCAAATCCTGAAGTAAAGGAATATTCTGATTATATATAAATTTCCCGTCCCGCTCGATCGAAGCGACCATACCCTTCCAGAAATCGACATAAGATTCGAAAGTCGAATGCGTTTTCGTCGGATGCCACAACAAATCGGACATGATCAGTATATGCGGTTTATATTGCTGGTGAGCCAATGGCTTCTCTTCAAGAAAAGCATCTCCCTCCAATAATGAAATCCGCGCATCATAGCTCAGAGAAATCTGTTTCTCCTGACCCGGAATCTCATTCAACGCAACGTAATCGCAACGCATGTTTTGCTTACGCAAGGCTTTCAGAACCATACTCATAATTCTGTTCGGATGCCGAGGATTACAAAAAACCAAACGTATCTTATCTTTTGCCATTCTCAACACAAGTTCCGGAACAGAAAGGATCAATAACCCGGATTCCTTTGCACGAATAAGTTCCGGATGATCAGAAACCGACTGCAACGGAGAAACGACAAAGTCGATCTTTTCCTTAAAAGGATCGTTTATCGGCTGTAAGTCTGCCAACAGAATATCTTTCTCCCTCAAAATATCAGCTTCAGCTCCCATAATATCCGCTCCGGAACAACTGACACTATATCCTTTTTCACGTAAAGCGACAGCTAAACGGAACATATATGTGTCTCCAAGGGATATAATATGAACTTTTTTCATGTACTCCTCTCTACTTATAAATTATTTTATCCTAAAGAAATATACAGACAGATTGAAACAATTGTTCGACAATCTTTAAGATTTATGGATATTTCTCAGAATGATCCCCAAAAATTGAGTGCAAATTTAATACAATAGAACGAAGCTACACAGAATTGAAGCAATTTTTTTTCTATATCCAAACTATCTTCGACAGCTGCCGATAATTATAAAAATTAAGCATGATAATTCCAAATCAAACCTTTTCGTTCCGGATATTTATGAGATAAATAAACCTCTTTTAATTCAGAGAAAATAAGCGTATCAGCATTAGCGACCCATCTTCGAAACAGGGTATTGGGTTTGTAAATCGCAACAGACTGCAACAATGCACTCAAATCGAAATTATCAGATACGATACCCGCTCCTGCACGCAAAGCGTCAAAAGCATTGCATTCCTGTTCTATATGTGCAGGTACCATTAACACAGGTTTCTGCAAATAAAGTGCTTCGCATACCGATTCAAATCCGGCTGTGGTAGAATAAGCTTTGCAACCTGCCATTTGTTTCAGAAAAGACTTGTCATTAATTCGAAACAGAGAAAATGTAGACGATATGTCCAACCTCTCGGCTGCATCTTTTTTATCCCAGAAAAAATGCAATGTCTCTTCAGGATTATGTTCATGCCATTTGCTTATTTCGGAAAGATAGCCACTATTCAACATATAACCCAATATATAATCGCCTTTAACAGGCTCTAAACGGGTGACTTCGGAACGTAACAACGGAGGGACGACAACAATGTGACGAGAAATATCATCTCCCATGGGATAAAAAGACAAAGCCAACCTTCGATCAGCTCCCATACTAGTAAGCCGAGTGAAAAATTTCAAAAAGAAAAGTTCGACAGGAGACTTTTTCGGGAAACGGAATTTTCGATGTAGAAACATATATTGGTGTCCGATACAAACCATTGGAATCGAAGGAGGCATAAATAAATAAGTCAATCCGGTCAACAACTCATAAAAATTAAGCACGATGTCCGGCTCATATAGTTTTATCTGTTTCCGAATAAAATTCATATTCGAAATAAAAACAGGTAATTTCAACAAGTTATAAAATACGCTTTTCCATAGCCCGGGACGCTTATTTTGCGCTGCCGGCAAAAAATTAGGACTCTCGAATTGAATAACCGGTGCTGTTGCCTGATTTAGGAAATAATCGGGTAACTGTCTTGCAGAACTTTTCCCGACCAAAAAAGCCGCAATTTCATCTCCCCTCATCCGTATTCGCTCCTGCATTACCAGCGCCTGAGTAAAATGCCCCCGACCTTCACCTTGTACAACAAACAGATACTTCATATATTTTTAGACTATAACCCATAAAACAAAAACAAATAACGAACAATTTATCAAGCGGTTTTTTCGGACACTTCATTTTCAAATAAACACTCTTCATAATGATATATCTCCCACGTACCATCTACATGCTCGATCAAAGCGCTAAGAGACTCTACCCAGTCACCAGAATTGAGATAATGAATATTTCCATACCATGTATTTGCCGGCTGATGAATATGTCCGCAAATAATTCCGTCGAAATGACGGGCTGCTGCAAGTGCTGTCAGTTCCTTCTCGAAATCTGAAATATAAGATACGGCAGATTTTACCTTGTGTTTGACAGACTGTGAAAAAGAGTAATAAGGTTTTCCCTGTTTCCGTCGATAATTATTCAATATCCTATTTATCCACAAGAGAGCTGAATAGCCATAATCTCCAAGTTTAGCCAGCCAGACCAAATGTGTACTGATATTATCAAAAACATCTCCATGCGTTACGTAATAACGTTTTCCGTGAGATATATGTACATAATCCTTTACCAATGAAACGGATGGAAGCGACAAAGGCAGTATCTTATCTAAAAAGTCATCATGATTTCCACGAACATAAATAACTTTCGTTCCGTGTTTTTCCATCATTTTCATAATAACTTTTATAAGTTCCGTATAAGAACGTTTCCAGCGTCCGAAGGGATTTCGCTGCAACTTCCACCCATCCAGAATATCTCCATTCAAAATAAGCTTATCACAATCGATATTTTTCAGGAAAGAAGTCAACTCTTTCACTTTTGAATGCTCTGACCCGATATGTACATCCGACAGAATCACCGTAGAGACTTTTGTTCTTGTCATAGAATAATTTTAATTTTCGTTTAACAAAAGAACAACAGTTATATTTCCTGCATATTACAAGAATGTTTGTTTTCTGTTTCAGAAGATTACACCTTGCTTTCAAATCATAAATTATGTAAAACCACACTATTTTATTCAATAAATAATATCGGGAACAATCTTACTTCTTTTAATTTTGTTATTAATATATCATACATTTATAAAATCAGATATATTATGGAATACAGACAACTGCAACATTCAGAGCTTACTTTATCGGCTATCGCTTTCGGCGCATGGGCTGCAGGGGGTTGGATGTGGGGACAAACAGACCGGCATGAAGCAATCAAGGCCATGCGTGCGGCATACGCTGAAGGTATGATCTCCTTTGATACCGCCCCGATATGCGGACAAGGAGAAAGTGAAGAGATTGTCGGAGAAGCATTACAAGATATTCCCCGCGACAAAGTGCAAATACTGACAAAATTCGGGTTACGTTGGGACTTGAATAAAGGAAATTTCTATGTCCACAGCCAAAATAATCAGGGGAAAGATATCGATATCTATAAATATGCCGGAAAAGAGAGTATTATACAGGAATGTGAAAATAGCCTGAAACGATTAAAAACCGACTATATAGATCTCTATCAAATACATTGGGCCGATATAACGACCCCTATATCGGAAACATTCGAAGCAGTAGCCCGCCTTATCGAACAAGGGAAAATCCGATATGCCGGAGTATGCAACTACACACCTGAACAGATTGAGGAAGCTGATAAAGCAGTAAATATAATATCTGACCAAATTCCTTTCAGCATGGTAAATCGAGGAAGTGAAGACAAGACCATTCCATTCTGCATCCGGAACAAAAAATCGGTAATTGCTTATAGTCCTATGGAACGAGGATTATTGACAGGAAAAATGACACCGGGACAAAACTTTAAAAAAGGAGACCACCGAAAAACCAATCCGTATTTCACAGATGACAGTATTATCAGAACCAACGCTTTTTTAGCGAAAATAAAACCGATTGCCGATGAAAAAGGCATTACCCTTTCTCAACTTGTACTACGCTGGACAATCGATCACCCGGGCATTACCATTGCTTTAGCCGGAGCTCGTAACAAAGAACAGGTAATCTCCAATGCCCGAGCCGCCGACGTGCATTTATCGAATGACGAAATTTTATTCATAAATAAACAATTAGAATTTCTTTAAAAACACTTCACGATGAAAAATTTATTATTATCTATTACGGTTTGCGGAATCATAGCTTGCGGATGCGCTCAAGCTAAAGAACTCAAAACAATACAACTGAATGCTCCGGACACACAACGGGGGGATGCCGTAATGACAGCACTAAAAAACAGAAAATCTACCCGGGAATTCTCTACGAAAGAGTTAAGTCTTAAGGATCTTTCAGATCTTTGCTGGGCGGCAAACGGTATCAACCGCCCTGAATCGGGGAAAAGAACGTCTCCATCGGCAATGAACAAACAAGATATAAAAGTATATGTTTGTACAGCAGACGGAAGCTACTTATATAATCCCCAAAAGAATACACTCGAACCCGTCAGCTCCGGAGATGTAAGACCTTTAAAAGCACCGGTATGTCTCATTTTAGTATCTGATACAAGCAGCGACTGGGGAGCAATGGATGCCGGAATAGTATCTCAAAATATATCGCTATTTTGTGCAGGAACAGGTATGGCAACCGTTCCACGCGGAAGTATGGATAAAGCAGCATTAAAAAAGGCTTTGAAACTTACGGGAGATCAGACTCCTTTTTTAAATCATCCGGTAGGTTATTTTAAATAAATAATCATTTCATAAAAATCGGTGTAGTTCAGAATGTCGTATATCAAAATAAACTGCACCGATTTTTATATTTAAGCATTATATTTCCCTAATCATTAAATTAAAAAAGTCTCATCTGCCTCACAAATTTCAGCAACAACTTCGTATTAAGCCGTTTTTTAATTGCCATTTAAGTAAAACTTAAATAACCGATAAAGCCTCCCTGCTTATTTTTGCGCTATAACTTAAATATATAAAAACATGAAACGACTTATTACTAAAAGAAGGAGTTTCAGCCTAATGATCATTATAGCAATATGTGCCATAACGACAAAACTGTTATTGCAAAAGTTTGTTACCGACGCCAGGACATACGACGTAAAGGTATATGCTACTACTCCCAAAACGGACGCATCTTTTTATCTTTCGATAGCAGAACTCTAAAACGAGAAATGCATGGCAATGCGCACTCCCGAACGATCTATTCCGAGATGATTACGATAAGTCAAACGCCAGACATATTCGACCCGCAATATCGTAAATATGTTGTCGAGACCAGCTCCGAACTCCATATAAGGTGTCTTCTTATCCATCATACGGGTTGTCGACGGGAAAGCCCATAAAAAATCGGAATCGGGATGTAATGCCGGATTATTTTTATCGGATAAATGTCCGAACATGCCTTTAAAAGAAATCACTTCCCTAAGTTTCATATACTTAACCAACGGAATACGATTGAATAATATACCGTTAGCAAAATAGGTCAAATCCCATGACGCATACGAATCATTTATGAATTCCATCGGATTCATCAACGAATAAGAGCCTTGTTGGATTAAATAGGAAAGATTGGCATTCGGTATGATCAACATGGGATAAGGAACTTTGTTCCAAACTTTTCCGGCCTGAAGCATAACATTCAAATGACCGAAAGCTGAAAACCAAAATGCTTTTCTTACACTGAAATCGGTGCGATTATAATTATACTTGCTGTCAAAGACACCTTTCAATCCCACGACATGAGATAATGTAAATACCGGTGCATCTTTTGTAATCGGATAACGTTGACCTTTCGTCTGATAAAATTTTTCATTCGGAGCATAACGCAATTTTATTTCAGCTTCAGCTTCGGAATATCTTTTAAATTCATTTCCTGCTAACGGTTTGAACGGTACCCATTTCGTTGCCTCTTCTGTCTTATAGCGCAAATCCAAACCGTATGAAAATCCGAACTTATGTTCACGCAAATATCCTAACTCGGTATTCCGCAAATAGGTAGAGCGAACATCTTCCATACGTTTTAATGCCAGAAATACATTGTCTTTGTTGGTATATAAATAATGTTGCCCGAGCTGATTAATGTCATAGCTATGCATCAACCGGATAGAATGTACAGGGAATTCTCCAGGATGATATTTTTTCTTATTGAAAGAATACTGCAACTCGGCCTTATATTTGAATTTCTTATCCCGAGTTCCGTATGCAAGATAACCGTTACCGAACCAATGCGGATTCAAATTTGCCGTAGTCAGACCTCCTACTCTAAAACGCGCACCCTCTACAGAATTACCGCTGATCGTCGTATTCATCGGTCCGAAGTCGAATTTACTCTCCTTTGAGGTTTCGATATATCCCGAAATCAGAATAGATATAACCTTTTCCGTCCAATAAAACACCGGCACTTCCCGTAAACGGACCAGCAACTTATCGACTGCATTTTCTTTCGACTTCACTGCTACGTGCCGATTATCGATCCAAAAAGCTTCGGGCTTTACCTCCGCCATTTCATCAACAATCACACGCCCTTCCTTACTAAAGATAGACATATCGGCAGGAGGTGAAAAATTATGTTTTGTGTAAGTAGACAGACGTCGGGCATACAGTCCCTGCGTACCGGGCAATATTCTAAATTCTACAACAGCATCATCTTTTGTCTTGATACGAGTGCCATCCGGAAATCGTTTAAAATCCTGAGAAATAACAAGATTCTCCACATAATTCAAATTAATGGCTTTAGGAACTGTAAGCTTTGCTTTTTTAACAAAATAAGTAGAATCTAACGTAACATACAAATGTCCGACAAATCCTGTAGATTCGGAGTTAAAAGGAGCAAATGCCAAATCGACACACTTTTCACCTTCTATTTGTATGGTGTCCATCAAATAATAACGATAAAAAGCCGGTCCTATATTTGACAAAGGGCTGACAAAGCGTGTCAACAACATAGTTACATCATTGCCGAAAATATCAACCTCTTTAAACACCTCATCATAGAACTGTTGTAGGCTCTCCTGGTTGAACATCTCGTCTATACCCGCTCTTTTTATCCCTGTCACTTGTTGTTTATGACTGGTAGGACTCTTTCGATAGTGGTTTTCTGCTATTTTTTCTTTGATCGAAACCGTCAGTATCGGTTTTCCGGAGACCTCCGAAGTATCTACATAATCAAAAATAAACTGGAATTTCTTGAACAACCACTTCTTCTTTTGCTCCTCAGAAAAATCATTCAAGGCCAATGTCAGTTTATCATACTGTTCATAATTATAATAATCGTGGTTTTCCGGAGAATTTTGATCACGCCGTTCTATGATATTCTTGACAAAATCTACCGCCGGATTTCCTTTCCTTTTATAACGCTCTCTTTTAGGTCTTACTATCACTTCCTTTACATCATAGGTCGAAGGTACCAACTTGACTTCTAAAGTATGCGTTCCTCCACGTTTTACCGATATCTCTTTCCCTCGATAACCCAAAGAAGTAAAAATAATCTTAGAAAACGCAGAAGAAGTTTTTATAGAAAAACGCCCTTCATCATCTGTCGTTACCCCAACTTGAGGACCTTTCAAAAAAACCGACACGTAAGGCAGAGGTTCATTCGTAACCGAATCGGTAACAATCCCGGTTATTACAGTAGATTGAGCAACGGCTTTATAAGGGAACAAAAAACAGATACAAAAAAGGGAGATTATATATATTTTTTTACTCATGTCTCTCGATTACTATCCGAGGCGCAAATTTAGATAAAATATTAACGTTGAATAT
>NZ_CEWDCG010000095.1:0-10926 GCF_982436375.1 Coprobacter sp.
TATTAATATATATAATATACAGATAATCAACTCATTACCCCCCACCCATTTTAAGCATTCTACAAGTAAAAGAATGAGGATATTGCAAAACAACTTCCTTAGATGGTAGAAAGAAATAATGTAAAAGATATATTTCCAAGGTATGCTGTCCAATATAGGTAACTACTCTATTCTCAACTACTCTCTTAGATAGGTTGGTAAATACTTGTAATATTCCGATTACACCCAATATGCCATATAAAATTCTAAGATACATATTGAAAGATACTTGGTAATAGTGTTCCATAGAAGGCATTACACAGAATCCTATTATGGAATAGCTGCCATCACGTACATTCCCTTTCCTCATCTGACCATACTGCATATAACACTTGCCAAAGAAGAAAAAGTCCGCTTAAATAAGAGCTTAATAGAAATTTCGTTCTTAGCAAACATACCACTAATAAAAAAGAACAGCGGCATAAAGGATACTGTAATGCTCTGATCGAATATTGAGTTGCAATTATCAAAACTAAAATAGTTCAGATGCGAAACCACTACAGATATGATAGCAAAAGCTCACATCGCATTTCATATAAATCTTTTAATCTGATTCCAGCACCACGCTCCAAACTTAGAAGGGTTATGATAGCCATCTACTATGGCTACATTACCAAAGCGGTTGTAGGTATGAAGTCCAATATCATATTTCTTATCATTTGGATAGAGACGATTGATTTCTTTAAGAATAAGCTTATCATCCTCTATCGTTACCTCTTGAAATACCAAACCTAATCCATATCCATTATTGCAGTTTTGAGCAGGACGTATCAAACGTCCATCAACTGTTATAAATGGCAATCCTGCTCCACGTGCAGTATTATCTAAGAGCGCAATGTCGTGCTTGTGTATATACTTTTTGTTGAAATCATCATAGAAAAATACATGACAGATACTTCCGTTACAATCTTGGCGATATGTTGTAGTAATCCATTTACGGTCTTCAGACATAATAGCAGCATCAGTCCATGGATAGTTGCATTGGATAGCTATTTTTATCATCTCCTGCTTCTGCCAGTCATAACGATAGAGAGTGTTATTTCCTGAATTGGAATTCTCAGGATATACATAAAGTTCGCCATCTTTATAGTAATAACAAGGGAATGACAAATGTGTGGGAAGCACAAGGATGTCTTTATAAGACTGAAGCTTGAAATCTTTTTTATCTGCGACTATAACTCCAAGAGCCCCTTTACGAACATCATAATAGTAAGTTTCTACGAAAATAGTATAAGTATCTATATCCTCAGCCACTATAAATGGATCTGCAAACCAACGGTCATTAAATGTATGGGAAAGCCACTTAATTGCAGGCATAGATGCACACGTAAGAATATCATCCGAGTGAGGAATAATACCTATATTGTATACATCGTCTGCAAAATGAGAATGGAAAAGATTAATCCATTTCCTAATTGTTTTTTTTATATTCATAACACTTCTACTAACCAATTCCAGATTTGGGTGCTTTTACCTTTCCTCTTATTACCTGCAGTTTTATTTTCATCTGACTCATTATGAAATATAACAATTTCAACCAATACAAATGATTGTCACCCTTCCAATAATCAGTATAACTATTGGCTTTTATCATACCTTTAAGCCATGTCATAAATGAAATTTCTCCATACGCATAATCCTTGAAATAGAAGAACTCCGGACAAAACACAACTGGTCTGAACTTACTGTTGGCAATCTCTGTTTTATATTCTCCTCCAGTAGCATACAAATACCATATATAAGGTAAATTGTAGCCTGCATCAGTCACACATATAGCATTACCATCATTACGAAAATTCATTTCAAGAAAATAGTCTTTACCATCTTTACCTCTAAGGAACTCAACACTAAATAATCCTGAATAACCGGATTTACGAATAAACTTCTTGGTCAATTCAAGTGTAGTTGAAAATGTCTTATCGTTTTCTTTATATTGGAAATAATATGTGTTCTGCACTCCATTGGGACGATCAATATGAGAATGTCCAGGAATAACTATTGTTTCACCACCATTAAGCGATATACCGATAAACTGAAATTCAATTTCTTTTTGAATGAACCTCTCAATCTGAATTCGAGGGCATAAATCCGGATTTTTCAAGAAATCATGTAATTCATCTATTGATTGACAGATAGTTGTATCTGATTTACCACCATCAACACTTGAAATAGCTTTGGTTATACATGGAAATTCAATATCTTCTGGCATATCAGAACCTTTGCACCAAACGCTATACTGGGGTACATTCAGACCAACTTCCATAGCAAGATGACACATTGCTTCCTTACTCATTAAATCAGTTAAGCGACCTTTAGAATTGAAAAGAACGAATTTGTCTTTAAGCTGATTATAATTAGTATCCAGCAAGGAACTTGCAATATCACAAGTTACTAACAATACATGCTTCGCACAAGACTCCATGCTAAGTAATTCTGAAATGATCTGCCCGTCATCTGGAAAGGATTTGATACTATTAATGTATTTACTTTTTACCTTCTTAATCTCTTTCTTATAAGGTACAATAATGACATCTGAATTTACTCCTTTTGAGCCTAAACTGCGCACAACTCCCAATGTATTATGATGATCTGCGCCAATTACTATGACTTTATGTTTCATTATTTGAGATACTTGATATTATGTTTCTTTATCTTAGCTGGTACACCGGCATACATTGCACCTGATTCCAACAATTTGCCAGAAACAACAGCTCGGGATGCAATTACTACATTATCTGCTATTGATGTTCCTTTCAAAATGCTCACACCGGAACCAATAAAGCAATGATTGCCAATTGAAATTCTATTTGAAAACTCAGATAGTTTTCCATCTACATCGAAATAGTGACTGTCAGTATCCATGATTGTTACATCCCACGACCCCAACAACTCATCGCCAATTAATATTTCTTTTGAGCATAATATCCTGAGATTCTGGCCTAATGAAGAACGATTACCGATTCTTAATATCGCACCCCTCCTTATTACAAACGAAGCTCCGGGATTGGTTCCAAACGAACCTTCAAATTCTACAGTTCCTCCTTGATTGGACCATATACATTTAGTTGAATAATCAAACATTTCGTTTCCCGGAATTCCAATAGCAATTTGTCCGTGACGAACATCCCCTTTTAGTAATATTTTACCTTTCATATCTCGAAACTTTATGGGAGACATGAAAATAATAGGCAGTTTCAAACCTTGCTTCCACCCCAGATAGTGTACATTAAAGTACAATGAGGAAAGAATATGACGATATTTGCAAAAACGGAAATACAGACTTTTTCTCATGGCATCAATATAATCGTAGAACTTTAATGACAGCCAAAATACACACCGATTGAATTACAGCAGCCAAGAAGTATGAAATCGCAAGAACATTTTCAAGAGGTATGACAATAGATGTCAATAAGTGATATACACACCACAAAGAGATTGCCCAAAGAAGATTGGTACCTAATGCCCATACCACTTTTTTTGCAGACATTAGTATTGTACCAGACAAACTTGATATGGAATCAAATATTGCGCAAAAGCACAAAAAATACAACGGAATCAAGTTTGTATATTGATTTCCGTACAACATCAATACAAACGGGCCAAAAAGCGAAATGACTATTGCAAGTAATCCTGTTGTCCCTATATTTATAAAGAAATTGGTTTTTATAACCTTTCGCCTAGAATCTTTATCTTTATTTACATTTGATAAAATCGGCAGAACCACCGTAGCAATAATACCGGGAACAAATGCTATTTGACTTCTCCATTGCTCTGCAATATCATAGTTCGCCATATTTTCAAAACCTGCTCCAGAGATAACTGATGTCTTCAACCACCAATATACAATCATCTGTAGCCAAGAGGTCGCAGCCACAGGAAGACTGAAAGACACCAACGGTTTAAAATCTGCAAAATGAAGATGACGTATTTCACTAATAACAGAGATACCAAATGCTTTGAGATGGCGGCGTATGCCTATAGAATT
This sequence comes from Coprobacter sp., assembly GCF_982436375.1. Lineage (NCBI taxonomy): Bacteria > Pseudomonadati > Bacteroidota > Bacteroidia > Bacteroidales > Barnesiellaceae > Coprobacter > Coprobacter sp. The sequence continues at coordinate 4,025 of NZ_CEWDCG010000095.1, forward strand.
GTATACCCACGCCACACAATATGTAAGTCCAAAACCGATAACCGCACCTTTTAGTCCAAAGAAGTATGCACCTGCACATAGAGCGATTATCTCTGTAATGCCCATTATTACTTGACATTTGGCTATCCATTGAAAATCTTCAAATCCGGAAAGCGTACCTGTCTGAGCCCCATTTAAAAGAGTAAAAAATAAAATTATAGCTGCAATCCTCAATTCCACTGTCATATCCGGGCTGTGCAGACGATCAGAAGCCAGCGTCTCAGCACAATACATTAACACTGCTGTAGAAACAATTGCCATAATCCATACAAAGGAGTTGGCAACATAATACATCTTAATAGCTTTCTTTGGATCAGACTTACGGTATTCTGCAATATACCTGGTTGCAGTAGCTCCAACACCAAATGCAGAAAGGCTGACAAAGAGTGCAATAGTCGATCGAATGATACTAAGCTGGCCGTAAACCTCTTTAGGCAAAATCCGTGCTATAAGAATTGTTGCAACAAATACAAATGCCTTGGAAGACAGAGTGCCTATTAACACCCAAGAAGTACCCGAACTTATTCGGGAAATAACACTATCTGAGTCTTTATTGAATATAGAGAAAAGATTCATTATTCTATCTGATTTTCACTATCAGAATTCTGATAACATTGCTATTTGAAACAGATTATCGACCTTTGTGTATTTCCTCGTAATATTTTTCATATTCACCAGAAGTTATGTTATCTATCCATTCCTGATTATCTAAATACCAACGGACTGTTTTCTCAATACCTTCTTCGAACTGCAAGCTGGGTTATCAACCGAGTTCATTTTTTAGTTTGGTACTATCCATTTCCGAGTTGCCCGTTTGCGCCTGTTACTAATATATTCATCATCAATATAATTTTTCGTTATAGTCGAACAACCATGACGCATCTTGCAAACGACAATGATGCCGGTCTTTTTCTGAGAGTATTACTTTATCGGACGGTATTTTCCAATCTATCCCTAAATCAGGATCATCCCATGCCAAAGCGCCCTCACTCTGCGGTGCGTAAAAGGCATCGCATTTATACTGGAATATGACTTCATCAGTCAGGACGCTGAATCCGTGTGCAAATCCGCGCGGGATAAAGAATTGCCGATGGTTTTCTCCAGAAAGTTCTACGGCTACATGTTTGCCGAATGTGGGAGAACCTTTGCGAATATCGACGGCGACATCCAAAACAGCGCCCTTGATCACTCGCACCAGTTTGCTTTGGGTATATGGCGGTTTCTGAAAATGCAATCCGCGCAAAACGCCATACGAAGATTTAGACTCATTATCTTGAACGAAAACGGTTTTACACACTTTTTCTTCAAATTCGCGCTGAGAGAATGATTCGAAAAAATATCCCCGTTCATCGCTGAAAATTCGCGGTTCTATGATAACCACTCCGTCTATGTCCGTTTTTATTACTTCCATTATTCCAATCCCAATTCGTTAATGACTTTCAGCAAATATTGCCCGTATTGATTTTTAAGCATCGGTTGCGCCAAATCACGCATTTTATCGGCAGTGATCCAACCTTTGCGAAGAGCTATGCCTTCGAGGCAGGCGACTTTCAGCCCTTGTCGCTTCTCGATGACTTCGACAAAGGTTGAAGCTTCACTTAATGAATCGTGCGTACCTGTGTCTAACCAGGCAAATCCACGTCCTAAAGTCTGTACTTTTAATTCCCGATCATTCAAAAAGGCCTGATTTACCGTAGTAATTTCCAGTTCTCCTCTTGCCGAAGGCTTTATACTCTTAGCAATATCGACTACACGATTAGGATAAAAATAGAGTCCTACAACTGCGTAGTTGGATTTAGGCTTTTCCGGTTTCTCTTCGATCGACATACAATTACCGTCTTTGTCAAACTCTGCAACACCATACCGCTCAGGATCGGCGACCCAATAGCCGAAAATCGTAGCTTTCTTGTCTTCGTCTGCCGTACGTACAGCGTCTTGCAACATTCGGGTAAAACTCTGTCCATAAAAGATATTATCTCCGAGAACCAGACAAACCGAATCGTCTCCAATGAATTTTTCACCGATAATAAAGGCCTGTGCCAAACCGTCCGGACTGGGCTGTTCGGCATATTCGAAATGTACTCCGTAATCAGAACCGTCTCCTAATAATCTCTTGAATCCGGGCAGATCGACCGGAGTAGATATTACCAAAATATCCCGGATACCTGCCAACATCAATACCGATATAGGATAATAGATCATCGGTTTGTCATAAATCGGGAGAAGCTGTTTGCTTACGCCTTTGGTGATCGGATATAATCTGGTACCCGAACCGCCTGCTAATACAATACCTTTCATTTTTAATATAGTTGCAATAATATGGCGTACGAAAGTCTAATTTTCTTCAGAATAACCTTTGCCATATCCATAATTATAACCGTATCTGTACCCATACCGATATCCATAATGACCATAAGCTTCGGATGTGCCGTTCAGGATAATAGCCATGTTCTTATATCTCTGATCTGTATAAAACTCTTCTATTTCATAAAGCATACTGCGATCTAATAAGCCTGACCGGATAATAAACAGTGTCATATCCGATAATTTATTGATAATAGAAGCATCTGCAACTATCTCTACCGGAGGACAATCGATAAAGATGCAGTCATATTCGGTCTTTAATGTACTCAACATTTGTTCTAAGCGCAGATCAAATAACAGCTCGGTCGGATTAGGAGGTATCGTACCTACCGGTATTACATCTAAACCCGGATAAACCTTGCCTTTGACTATAATTTCAGAAAAATTTTCTACTTGCCCGCTCAAATAATTTGAAATTCCTATTCGGGGAGAATCGACATACGAGCTTAAAGAGGCTTTTCTCATATCGAGGTCAATAACCAATATTTTTTTACCTTTAATTGCAAGACTTTTTGCCAGATTCATGGTAATAAAAGTCTTTCCGCTACCCGGATTTGCAGACGTAACCATGATAACCCGGGATTGTCCTTCTTTACCCAACATGAACTCAAGATTGGTGCGTACAACTCTAAATGCTTCGTTGACAAGATTTCGGCTTTTTTCTTTGACTACGACCGTGTGCATCTCCGGTAATTTCTTTTTCCTGAATATCGAACCCTGCTTGTCCTGATGATATGCCAACGGTATTTCTCCGACAAAAGGAATTGTCATATTTTCTAAATCTTTACGTCCCCTAACTTTTGTATTCATATTCTCTGCAATGAATATGACTATTACAGGTATCAACAGACCTGCGACAAAGGCAACCAGCAAGATATTCTTTTTCAGCGGGGCTGTAGGTAACATGCTTCCTCCCGCCGGAGTGATAATACGGGTATTATATGCCGTAAACGCTTGAGAAAGTTCGTTCTCTTCACGTTTTTGAAGTAAGTATAGATAAAGCGATTCTTTTACTTTTTGTTGGCGTTCGACCGAAAGCAGATATTTGGCCTGAGCAGGGCTTTCAGCAATACGGGTAGTCGTCTGCTGTCCGCTGCGTTCGAGATTTTTTATTTGTGCATTTAAGGTAACAACCTGATTATCTATAGACGCGATAATTGCTTCGCGCATAGCAGCCAATGCATGGTCGAGATCGATAACCAAAGGGTTCTGGTCACTGCTGTTTGCAACCAAACTGTTGCGCTGAAGCAATTTGTTATTGTATTCTGTAATCTGATTTCCGAGGTTAGAATTTTCTATACCCGAATTGGCCGGCAAAAGCTGGTATTTGTTCGACTCTCCTCCTAAATAATTGCGAATATAGCGAGCCATATAAAGCTGATTGTTCAATGCCAATAATTGAGCATCGGTTTCACTGACCTGTGCCATATACATACTGGATGCCGCTTGCACATCGGGCAAAAGATGTTCGCTCTTATACGAAGATATGTCCTCATCTACACTTCCCAATTCTTTTTCAATAACTCCTAAGCGTTCGTTGATAAACATAGAAGTGCTGATCGCTATCTGATTTTTATCTTTTACCCAGTTTTCATTATATACGGCAATCAACGTATTCAGAATATCTTCGGCCCGCTGGATAGAAACGTCTTTGAATGACAGATCGACAACCGTAGATTTTTCATCATTCAGTACGACAGATAAATTCGGAGCATAACGACGGACAGCACTATAAAGACCGGAACGGGAAACATATATAGGTTGAGAAAATTGTGAAGTATAATAAGGCGTGAGGCATACTGTTACTTTTCCAACGGGCGTCATAATCGTATCTCTCAGTTGTCCTTTTAGCAATTTTCCGGGCAACTCTTCACCATTCCGTATAAAATCAGACAGTTCTACGGTACTATCTGTCAAAATTTTTACGGTCAACGCTGACGACTCATTATCGTCCGGAGTATCTATAGACACATTTATCGGTAAAGTACGACCATATAACACTTCCCGGTAAAAGCCTCCGTCAACATGATAATCCATGTTCAAATGCAAACGCTTTACAACATCGGTCATGATTGCCGGAGACTGCAACGAAATGATTTCATTATTTACATTCGTATTTGCCTGAATCAATCCCAAATCGGCAAATGATCCGGCATCTGCGGAAAGGGACTTTCCTTTTGAGTCTTCTTTAATGAGTATTGAAGCCGACCGGGTATACACCGGAGGTGTTACTTTAATATACAAGACAGCAGCTCCTAATGTAATCATCAGAGATAGAGCAAACCAATACCAATTGGATGCACAAAGGTATAGCAAATCTTGTATTCGCATAAACTCTTCAGATTGCTTCGATTTCGGATTATTTTGAACAGCAGCCATATTTTTACTTTAATATCAAAATAGTTATTTAACAATAAGCACGGTAATAGTGGTCAGCAATGAGGCCAATGACATCCAAAAAGATGTAGAACGGACATTATTCCCGTTGACTGTAGATTGACGTGCCCGGACTGAATTAGGTTCGACATATATTACATCGTTCTGCTGAAGATAATATGCCGGAGAAGAATAAATCTGTTTTGCAGAACACAAGTCGAGTTGATAAGCGGTCTCTTTATCCCCCTCCTTTCTCAGGACATATACGGGATTCCGTTTCCCGTATATCGAGAGATCCCCGGCCATACTGATTGCATCAAGAACGGTAATTCTGTCCCGATCGATATTAATGCGCCCCGGTTTATTGACCTCTCCTAATACAAAAACACTGAGATTCATAAATTCTACCGTAACGACCGGATCTTTTATCAGATTTTCCTTAATAAGCCGATCCTTGATGTATCCGGCAAGCTCGGAGCGGGTCATTCCTGCCACACGAATTTTTCCTAAAACGGGAAATTCAATATCTCCTTGAGCATCGACAGTATATACCGACATTTCTTGATTAGAATTTTGCGCCCCCGATGCTAATCCTGCACGAAAAGAGGCTATAGGCAAATTGAACAGGCTTGCCAATTGAGGATCTTTACTACTGACAACGATAGAAAGCTTATCTTCCGGTCGGAACGTAATTTGAGTCGATGCTATCAATTGCTCAGATATTCCCGGCTTAAGATCCTGAAAATATACGACCTTTTTAGACGAATCACATGAACTGAAAAGTACAATAACAAGTAAAATTCCTAATATATACTTGATCTGCATAACCTTAATCATCATTATTTTATTCATACTATTTTAATTCTTTACTATTCTATTTTTTCGATCAACGAAGGATGTATAAATGCGGTTGCAACGGCCATTATCCCTTGAATAGAAACGACTACCCTCCTATCGCCCTTAACTCGTACAAATACACCTTCTACTCCGGAAAAAATTCCTCCGGTAATTCTAACCTTATCTCCCTTTTTCAACATTAACGAAACAGGATCGAGATAAACGAGCTGATCGTCATACGTACCCGACACTGCAATGAAATCTTGCATTTGCTTATCGGGAATTATAATCGGACAGCCTGTTGCCTTATCCATAATATATCGAATAGGCAAACGGACTTCAAGTTCAGACTTGAATGTATCTATACTTGTTTTTGTCGAATGGACAAAAACAAGATTATGTATAATCGGTACTAATTTTCGTGATTTTTTAGCTCCTAAATCCGTGCTTTCATAGTGCATCGGTATAAAATTTTCAACATTATGACCGTCGAGATATTCTTTGAATATCATTTCCCGGCTATAAGTAACACGTATAGCATACCATGCTATATCACCTTGTTTCTTTAATTCTATGTTTTCTTTTTGCTCCAAAATTTTTCATAAAATAATCTCCGGTATAAAAAGGGATTATTTAAGGATATTCTCATATCCCAAAGATGATCGCGATTCACATCGAGACTTCTCTTACTTAATATCTTAGATGTGTAATTTATATACCAGAGATTATATTTTTATAAATAATACACCAAGAACCTGTACTTCTAAGACAAGATAGTTTTTGAATCTTTTGACCCTTCTAAAACTAAGCCGATCACTATTTCAAGAAGTTCTCAAAACAGACTCGGGCAAAATTTAGACGGCTTTTAAAATTCCTATCCTATTTTGGTAAAACTTTGAACAAGTTCCAAATTCATAGACTTTGAAATCATAACTAAAACTTAATAATATCAATAACTACAACAACAACTTTTCTAAACTTTTAATTTTTACAAAAGAATGTTCCTTAGGGACACCAGAAACATATATATCCCTGATTAACAATTGTTTGGCTGTATAATATAAAACACACCTTCAGCTCTGAATCCTGTTTCTATCACAGAAGTAGGACTTAAACGGGTTCAAATTTAGACAAATAAGTTTGTTTATCCAATTAAATAATATACATTTTTTTGCTATTAAAATCACATGTGCTGAAAATCAATATTTTGCAAGTCAGTAATTTAAATTCAAATCAGATATAAATTATTATTCGGATAATGAAAATAAAGGTTATTGTGTAATAAG
>NZ_CEWDCG010000096.1:0-10820 GCF_982436375.1 Coprobacter sp.
TTGCATTTATCAATATTACTCACTATTTTTGTACATTAACATTCTTAAATATATAGAATATGAAAAATTTCGTTCACTTCACATTTATAATATCTCTTTTACTCGTTTTTTCTGGTTGTTCGAAAGACAACGATGAGCAAACTCTTATGATCAACACTTTCTATCAATATCCTACAAGCCCCCATTTAGGTAAAACCATAGCGTCCCCCTCATTGGTTGTCATTTATGATTATTCAACAGCTGCAAAATTTGATAAAGACCAATCAAGGCAAAGTCTAAAAAAAATGTATCGGATCACACTTCCCGACGGGAGTACGCCTGCACCACTATATAGCAGTTCCCCCAATACTTCCGGAATCTATACATTCGATAATGTAAAAAACGGAAGATATATGGTATTCGTCCATTTCAGTCCCGATGGACAATGGATCGATTATTACGGATATAAAGAAATCTCTATAAATTCGAAAAACAGCAACTCTTATGATTTGATACTAAATCGAGAAGGTAAGTATCGGTATCAATTTATAGCCCTTTAATTAAAGAGCTATAAATTCTCAATATTAGGAAAACTTTTACAGGATAATAGCAGATGCATCTTTCTCTATCTCCACATCACAATTCCCCATGTTATCTAACAACACGACTACATAACTCGAAGCTTTTATATGAACTTTTGAACCATACATAAGTACGACTTTATGAACTTTCGTATTATCCGTATAGATTAACGTCGCATCCGTATCACCTACTAACGCAACCTCCGGCAGGTCTTTACAAACAATCGTACCGGAATCGATCCAAATACCATAATCCAATACTTTATCCCTAATATCCCTGAAAGTTAATAAAGAAGGGAAATTTTTTGTCTTGCAAAACTCCCGACCTTGTGAAGAAAAGAATAATTTTACAAGTCCTTCCCAATCTGTAACCTTACTAACCTTATCACATGCTCCCAATAAGGCAGCCTTTGCCATTATCGTCTCTAATGTTTCCATATCAATGCATTATTAAACTTTTTGTATTCATTTTTACCTCTTCTATATCTTGCGCTATTTTTTGGATAGGTTTTATTATAGATCCTGTATTCTGACGGATTTCCTGCAATTCAAGATAAGAATTTACCTGTATCGTACGCACCTCGTCAGCTATATTCCGCATATCCCAAAGATCGACCCGGATATCTCCGACATTCGTATTCAACAGGCCGATCAACTCGGTCTGTGCTCCCGTCTGTAACAAGATATTCTCTCCGGAAATCTGCAAGGCGGTAAAGCGACCGTTCAACTCCGCTCCGGTATCTTGGCTCATTGTTTCGAAGCCGCTCTTATTACTTCCCTGAGAAGTCACCTCTTCACCTCCTGAAAGTATTTTATCGAACCATGGATCTGAATATTGTTTTTCAAGATATTCATACAAAGTATCTAAATCCGAAGTTATGCTATTCCACTCTTTCTCATCTATTTTTTTATCTCCACTACTAACATTATACCGTATTCTCCCCCTATTTTCCCTCTTATCTGTACTTCCATACAAAGCAGAAGAGATCTTTTCCATAACACCTTCAACACCTTTAGACATATCATCTTCTATCATTTTAACAACAGCATTTCTAACCATATTATCCAATACATCTTTCAAAGAAGCAGCCTTATCCTCTCCTGCAGACCAAGCATTTACATAAGCATCAGCAAAATTACTAATAGCACTTTGGACATCCTCACCAAATATTGCCTCAATAATTCGATCTTTATTATCCTCAATTGTTCGATCTAACTCATATATTTGTTCCCGCATCTCCTTAATTCGATCATCATCTGTATATTTTTTCGACTCTTCCTCTTTCATCTGATTTTGAACAAGAGTTTTTTGTTGTTCAAGCAACCGATTTTGCTCTTCAAGCAAATTTTTAGCACTACCTCCAAAAGCTTTTTCCAAAGAATTGCCAAGATGATCATACGCTAATGAAAGGGAATCGATTTGATCCTGCATTTTCTCAATATTCAGTTCTTTTTTCTTGTCTTTCCATTGAGCTATATTTTTTATAAGCGAAACAATGCCGGATATTGTTTCACCTACAGCCCCAACAATATTTCCGCTTTTCAAATTTTCCCATGCATTCCCTGCATGTTGAGAAAATTCAGATACCAGATTCATGAACTCTCCGAATTTCCCAATCCCTGTATCTATGGAAGTCTCATTTCCAACAGCTTCAAGCATCTCTTTAAAAGAAACCGTAACTTGCTGGATACCTTGAACCGTCTGCCGTACACCTTTTATTCCCATATCTGCAATAGAAATACTATTGCCCGTATTCTGTCGAAAAACGGTCAATGCATCTCCCGCTTTTTTAAACATATCAGAGGCTACCTCAGACTCTCTACCTGCTGCAGAAAAACTATCCGCCAATAAACGAACATCCGAAACAGAATCTTTAAAACTTTGAATATTTTCCACAATCTGTTCCTCTGCTAATCCGCTCTCAATACCTTTTTGCCGGATTAATTGTTCAATATATTCATCCGTCATCGCATTCAAATCGGTCTGTTCTCCCGTCAATCTTTCCACATAGCTATTTAAGTTTTCTGTAGCAATAGCCAATTCTAATTCTACGTTTCTCTTTTTCTCCGTGGCCTCTATTGCCCACTCTTCCGCCTTATTATATTCTTGCTGAAGTCGAATACGCTGCTCAATAAGTTCCGGAATACCTCCAAAAATCTGAGTCCAATTATTTTGCCTATCCAATGATTCCGCCCTCAGTTTATTCAAAGCTTCCATATACTCATTCAAATTATCAGCATTCAGATTTTGTGCAGCTGCCCCCTTCAACCTTTCCATCTTCTGCAAAAGAGAATCGATACTTTCTATAGAAATCTTGTTCAGATTTTTAAAAGTATCCGAAAAGTTCAGTTCTTCCTTAAATTCATTAAAGCTCAAAGCCGATAAATCATCTCTCTTCTCCTTTTTCGCCTGAGCTATAGCTCGATCTATAATATCAGAATTATCGCTTGTCCGTTGCTTCTCTAAGAATTTTATATCCTCATTATAAGTACGTTCAATATCTTCTCTTTGTGCAGTAAAATCTTGATACTTTTTTAAAAGGTCAGCAAAAAGTTCTTTCGCATCAGCCCTCTGTTTATCAATTACTCTCGTATTTTCACTTCTATCAGGATTCTCAACAACATATTCATTCTCCACTTCAGTTAACTGTTTCGGTAAATTTTTCTCTGGTCTTTCAGCATAGGATGTTCCCGTAAACGCCTTTAAAACCGAATGAAATTTTTCTATTTCTTTTTCTTTCTCCTTTATTGCTGCAAGAGCCTCATCTTCACTGCTAAATGTCACCTTTTCATCCCGGATATCTTGAATCTCACTTTTTAATCTCTTTATTTCTTTCAAAGCTGTATCCACAGAATCCGTAATACCTTTATATTCTTTTTCAGCCGCTCCAAAAGAGTTCTGAACACCTAATAATCCAAAAGATTTATTGATATAATCAATCTCCTTTTCCATAACTTTTCGGCCATCAACAATATCGTCGATCAGAGACTTCAATTTATTACTTATACTCTTTACATATGCTTTTCCTCCAAACATAGCACCCATCTCAGGCATATTAAACTTTTCGATCAAAACATTCATTCCTTTCGAAAAGTTGACATTTTTCCCAAAGTCGAACTGTTCGACAAACGTTTCAAAAAAACCCTCTCCCTTATTTCCATATTTTTGTAAAAACAAATTCCTAATATCTTTTATACGAGCCGTATATAAATCTGCATATTTATCAGATGCACTTTTTGTAGCAGTTGCTACAGCCCGAACTTTAGCAGACTCCATTGCCGCTTCAGATACAGCCTTATAAGCTGTCTCAACATCGCTAAGACTTCTTACTTCTGCATTCAAGCCATCTAAATATTTGCCATAACTATTAATAATAATGTCTTTTGCCTTTTTATATTCAATAGAACCGATTTCTGCATTTTTTAATTTTTCAAATAAAATGTCAATCTGAAGTTGTTCCGAAACAATACTGTTATTTAATTCAGAATTATACTTCTTAACATCCTTCAAAACATCTGTAATGCCCAAAATACCTCTTCCCCAATCTACAATCTTATCCTTATAATCTATTAAGAGAGGAATACCGACAGTCAATATAGATTGCCAACTAAATAAAGACTTTCCAAGTTGTTTCCATAATGAAACTGTCGCCTGCCCATCAATTGAAAGATTCTTATCTACTTCTCTCATTTTATCGACTTTCTCAACTACTGAAGACAAATTCTCATTTATCGATTTAAAGATCGGATCAAAAGTCTGCGAAGTCGCAAACTTTTTCATCTCTATACCAATATCCTCCACTTGATCTATCTGAATCTGCTTCATCTCCTGTATCTTCCGGATCGTAAGATCGATCTGATCCTTATATTCATTGAACTGAGACATCAATCCCACCATACCCAAATCACTGCTTTTAAGGGTCTCCATAGTATGTTTCAGACTTTTTAGTTTTGTCTCCAGTTCTTCAATTTTCTTGTTCAGGGCATTTATTTCATCTTCATATCCCCCAAACTCTGTTATCGATGTATTTGCCATATTATTTTCTTTTTTTATATTTCAATATTTCTTTACCCGATTTATGTTCTATCTTAGTCCCATATACCGCATGCAGTTTATCTTTCTGCATAAGCAAAAGATTCTCATAAGGGATTTCAAGCACTTCTTTATAAGTAAGATGCAAAGTTTCCATAAAAGTAGCAATCTGCCCGATTGCCGTACAGTTACCGTTTACCTCTGTTTTGCCGCCATTGTCGCTACGTTCATCGTCAAGGCGGCACAGGCGAAAAAATCCCTGCCGTTCATCAGACTTATCGAAATTTCTATTGCATCTTTCAGCTCTTCCGGAGTCGCTTCTTCCAGCTCTGCGGCAATACGGTCTCGCTCCTGTTCCCAATTATCGACATTCCCGGCAATCAACGCCGCAACACCCCTCACAAGGTAAGGAGTTATTTCTCCTATTCCCGATAAAAAACCGATCATCGTATCACTACCCGGTAATTCTATATGCGAAAACTCATTCAAAGCCCGACATATCACTTTTATACACGGAGAATAGATTGTATACACTTTCCTCCCCGCCACTATCGTTTTATAACGATTTCCGATTACTGCATCCGTAACCAACTTTGCCGCTTCATTCATATCTCAAAAAACATTTCTAATATCTTCTTGAACTTTTTCTACTATCTACAACCTCAACATATCTAAAAAATAAAAAAGGCGGGCAGTTACGCCCACCCTTTTCCAGCCAAATCATTCCTATACCGCATTATTCAGCCGCATCGATCTCCGAACCGTTGAACCAAGCCTCGATTTCAAGCCCGTCAACTCCCGGCTCAATAGCCGTAGCCGAAACTGCCAAACCCACAGCACCGTCAGTATTAGCACCACGACCCGAAATAGAAGCTTTAGGAAAGACCACATACACATCATCCAAAGTTTTAGCGATAATGCATTTATAGATCATCTCGTCAGAAGCGGTTCTTCCCCATTTAGTATCGGTAGCATTACCTCCTTGCAAATCCTGCTTCGTGGTAAAATCGTATTCACCGATGGTAAAATTAACGACAACATCTCCGGCCTGCTTGGTTTCTCGATAAGTATTACCGGTCAGTTGATTTTTGTAACGGGTAATTGTCGCTTCCGCCTCTTCATAGTTCCATGTGTCTTGATGAACATTCAACACCTCTTTTGCCGAGGCTTTCGCGGTTTTCACCTCTGCGGCCGACAAACCGGTCTCGGATGAAGCTACTGTTGCAATAGGATCTGCATACCAAAGCTGTTTAATACCAACAGCCATCACTTTTTTCTCTGCCATAATAAATTAAATTTTAATGTTTATAGATAATATTTATTATTAAAAAAGATACAAGATTCAAAATTTCATAGATTCAGAATATAGACATATCCATGTAAACACCTCATTAATAAAGGTTATTTATCTTAAGGAACTAAGAATTTTTATCCTGATCTTTTTCTTTTTCGTGAAGCAAAATTAACAGTAGATCGGTATGAAATAAAATTTTTGATATCTTCTAAAATGACAATACGACAAATGTCAATCAAAATATGATTTCTATTTACTACGTAACCGAACATATATCAATAATAATCTAATAATCAACATATTAAAAAAATTACTAAATACGATTATTTTCTTTTTGAAAGTATTTTAGCCGATTTTCTATTTCACCATATAAAAAATCCACATCTTTTCTGAAATCCCGATAATTTTTATACCGAAAAGCCAATTTCCGGGAAAAGTTCGAAACAGAATTATGAGATTTGAGTCCAAGTACCTGAGCAATTGCTTCTCGCACACCATTAGCTATGCGACCACCGGCAAGACTTTCGATAGAGTATAAACGCAGTATGATAAACACAAATTTTTCCCGGTCTTCGAACAGCAACCTGCGACTCTTCTCCCGATCTTTCAAGAGATCTTTGAACCATTCATATATTGTCGAAATAAAACCGACATCTGATAGAACCGGTGTTGTCAACTCCCATTCACGAGCAGATAAACGAGACTTTTGTTCTCGTATAGTTTCTAATTCGGAAATCTCGCTAAACATATATCACAGTATTAAAAAATAAATATTTACAACTATCCATATCAAATAGGCTCTTCACCCTTAAAACCTTTTCCCCAAAGCATGGCGGAATACAAGGATTTCACATATAAATCAAACTCCCATTGCTCGGTTATAAAATCGACATCAAGGGCCGCATCCCATGCTTTCCGATACAAAAACTTCATTTTCTGTCTTTCCATTAATTATCCTCCTTCATAAAATAACTGTCGAAACAGACCTCAAAAAATTTTTTTTTATCATAATCTCGACTTAGAGCCTGTCTAAATTTTCCAATAGAAAAATATTATCAGGTCATTTTTGCGCTTTCTTCCGGTCTATCTTCCCGTTTTCCCTCGTCAGACAGCCCGTTATCCTCCTCCTAAAAACAGAAAAATATCCTCGAAAGAAACTCTCAAACCTGACCAAAGCAAAATTAAAACAGGCTCTTAGAATTGTTTTATTTACAGTTAATACCTATATTTGTAATTGTTAGCACAAATATACTAACAGTTAGCATAAATACAAACATATAGGTATAAATAGTTAGTATATTACCAATATTTAACAAAACAGTTAGTTTTTTTTTACGATGGAAGCATGGAGAAGAATACAAACTATTATGGAAGAAGAAGGACTAAACAAAAATTCTTTCAGCAAGGCCATAGGCATGACCAATAATGTCACGATCACACGCATCATCAATGAAAAACGCTCACCATCACGCAGTACATGTGAAAAAATAGCCAAAGCTTTTCCTAAATATAATTTACATTGGATGCTTACAGGAGAAGGCAATAGGTTAAACGGTTCAATAGACGAGTGCGATATTTTGTGTAATAATGACGCAAAAATCATTCCGGCCACAAATTTCATGAATGTTCCGTTAATCCCGGTACGGGCATCCGCAGGTTACTTAACAGGATATGGAGACACAGAATATATAGACACCTTACCTACCATACCGGTTATTGTCGACAGAACATATCATGGGAGATACAGGTGTTTCGAAGTCGATGGCGACAGCATGGATGACGGAACCCGAGATGCCATTTGCGATAAAGACATCGTACTCGGGAGGGAAGTAAAACAGGAATTCTGGAAATGTAAGCTACACATCAATGACTGGGATTTCATAATCATTCATAAAGACGGTGTCACCATAAAGCGTATCATTGAACATGATACGGAAGCCGGTATCATTAAATGCCATCCGTTAAATCCCATGTACAATGACTTCGAATTGAGCTTGAATGAAGTATATGAATTATATAACGTAATTAAAATAGTGGATCGAAGCACAAGAAGATAATATAAATATACCTGACCAAATCAATAAACAAACATATATATTTTTCAGAATCTTTTAATCCCCCAGCTATCGAACGAACGGCGTTTAGCTGCCCAAAGTGTCAATAAGACAGATATTAATGACGAAGAAAAGATCGTAATCATAAGCATAATCTGGTATTTGATCGCGACATTGGGACTGCTTCCGCCCAGTATCTGACCGGTCATAGTCCCCGGTAAAGCAACCAACCCCATGACAGCCATCGATGCAATAGTCGGATTAAATGATTTTATCAACGCTTCACGCATAAACGGCGCTGTCGCTTCACCTCGTGTCGCCCCGTTTGCCAATAAATAAAAATAAAGCTGGCGTTCTCGGTCAAGACTTCCATAAAAGACATTAAGAGCTATAACATTGGCCGAAAGCATATTGCCGAGTATCATACCGCTGACAGGAACAAAATAACGTGCTTCGAACAGATGATCTAACTTTATAATTATTCCTAAGAAATAGACATCTATAATACAGATAGAACAAAAAAACGCAACTATTACCGGGATAAAGAGCTGCTTTACCGGTAATTTAGTCCGCCCCAATACCGTCCACGAAGCTACACAAATCATAACAATCACCCACAACAAATTGATCCATGCCGAATTCCATGTAAACAAATATTCCAAATAAAAACCGATCAAAAACAATTGTAAAGTCATCCGACTTGCCGCAATGAGCGTATCCTTGACCAATCCCGTACGATAATAGGCCAATGCCGTCACAGGTATCAACAATAATAAAAAACCGAGGCACATGCTGCCCCAACCGATATCGACAATTCCGTTCATCTTTCTTCTCCTATTTTTATGCTGCGATCAAACGCCTGGATAAATCGCTCGTCATGCGATACGGCAACCATTGTCATACTCTTATAAGATTTCAAGAATACGATCAGCTTTTCAATAGAATCAGAATCTAAAGCCGACGTAGGCTCATCCAATAACAAAAGCGGTTTATCCAATAAGACCGCAATAGCGATCATAACTCGCTGACGTTGCCCTCCGGAAATCTCGACAAGATGTTTTGTATATATCTCCTGCTCCAGTCCCAAATGCCCGAATATATTTAAAACGGTTTGCTCTGCCGGTATTTTATTCCTATTTTGCCGGAGTATGAAAGGCGCAAACACACATTCCTTTACAGTGTCATAGGGTAAAGTAAACTCCTGAGGTACCCAAGCTATAAGACGACGAATATCCGATACAGTAGCACCGGTAAGCAATTGTCCGCCAACCCATATTTCACCTTCATCGGGCTGCACCAACCCTGCAATACTACTCAATAAAGTACTTTTTCCCGTTCCCGAAGCACCATAAACGACAACCTTTTCGCCTGAAGATACCTCATCCGAAAAATGAGTCATCAGAGGTTTCTCGTCATAGATGAATGTCACATCTTTAAATAAAATCATCCGCATCTTTTCTTTTTAAGAATACAAAGATAATTCATCCTGATATTTTCATCAATATAAGATTGACAAGCCTCCTTTCAAAATACATTTCAAGAATAAAAAACTCCCCGTATCCTTAAATACGAGGAGTAATTTCAAAAAAGTAACCGATGATTTCATTTTCAATGAAACCGATCAAGGCTCTACGATAGAACAGATACTTACCCGATTCCAATCCGGATCTGTAAACATATCTCCGATTCCTTGTCCTTCTGCCGTAATGCGATTTGCATTGATCTTATATTTTTTCACAAGAATGTTCTTTACTGCTTCAGCCCGAGCCTGAGCCAGCTTCTTATTGAATTCGAGATTTCCTTCAGGAGATGCATAACCTTTGATAATCACATTTGCCTCGGCATGCTTTTTCATATAAACGGCGACTCGCTCTACATTAGGTAATTGCGAAGCGTCAACTGTCGATCTGCCCTGTCGGAAGGTAATGATAGATTCCGGAATACGGCTGGTTTCTACCACAGTTTCTACTTTTACAGGACGATTGCGACAATCGGCCAACTCTTGCTGTAACATACCGATCTTTTGATTTGCATTGTTTACGACACTGTTTTTCTCGTTTACTTGTGTACGAAGATTATTAATAGAAGCGTTCAATTGATCGATTTCGGTCTGATTATAAGCTCTGACCTTCGTAAAATGGTGCTTTCCATTACTACCTTTAAAATGATAAGTTGCCCCGGCTGTCAATTCAAAAAATGCATTATTTGCATTAAAGCGGCTTTTTGCTCTATTAAAATCACCCTCCATATCATATACAATAGCGGGTTTAATCCCTAAAGTCCAAGCTTTCGTTTCTCCGAAATTAAAATTCAGATTCAACCCGAAACGGGTAGACCAAGAATTATCGTCATCAGAACCGTTTACATAATAATGCATCCAACCGATACCGGCCACCGCTTCAATTTCGAATAAACGGGGAGTACCGGGATAGCCTCCGAACAGATTCATCAAATTAAATTTGTTCAACAAACTGACGTCAGAAGCATCGATAGCATTTTTACTATCTGTCGTATTTATATACCCCATACCCTGAAACTCCATTCCGAAAATCGGAGTTAATTGTTTAGTTACTCCAAGTCCGAAAGTCGGACGGGCATCTTTAAAAAAAGAACTGTGAGTCAAAGGGGTTACCATACCCGCTTTGAGTTCTATAGACCAATTATCTCCTATTTTAGTACCTTGGAGAGCAGTCTGGTCAGTCTGAGCATTTGCTGCAAACGCGCTTATCACAAATGCTGATAAGATAATAGACTTTTTCATAATTAAAAATATTAATAGATAACTCGATAAAATTATTATATCTTGGATTTTATTTTTTGACTTTTAAATAACCGAAGACGCACTTCCCGCTAAATAGCAATCTTAATAGACTATCATC
>NZ_CEWDCG010000097.1:0-10747 GCF_982436375.1 Coprobacter sp.
GTATTTCTTCTAAATATTTATCAACTATAATCAAAGAAGTAAGCGGGAAAACACCTTCAAGGTGGATAGACGAAGTCATTATGTCAGAAGCTATTTTTCTTTTGAAATATTCCAATGCAACGGTTCAAGAAATAGCTTTTCAAATGAATTTCCCGAACCCGTCCTTTTTCGGTAAGTTTTTCAAACGCTACACCGGTTTTTCACCCAAATCTTACCGAAACAACGCAACTTTAACCATTTCATAAAAATGAAATAATCTTCTGCATAAAAACACAAATCTTAGCGCCAGTCTATAACGATGGTGGCAGTATCTGTACATTTTCCCTATCGATAGGGAAAATGATTATTCATATGAATTTATTCCAAATCAACCCCAAGCAAAATTTAAGACAGGCTTTTACTTCTATAAACTATATTCATTAGAGTTTTACTAATGAAACTTTTTTCTTTAACCTGAAGATTGTACATTTGCATATACATTGAAACACAGATCAAACAAAATGACAATGAAAAAAACTATTTGTATGATGATAGCCGCAGCTACATTTTCAACATCTGTCGAAATATCGGCAGCTGAAAAAAATTTCTATTCGGTTGAAAAATTTGCAGATCTGGAAATACTTCGTTATAAAGTTCCGGGATTTGAAGACTTGACACCTAAACAAAAAGAATTAGTCTATTATCTTTCTCAAGCCGCATTACAAGGACGAGATATTTTATATGATCAAAACGGGAAATGGAATCTGGCTATCCGTCGGACTCTTGAGGCCGTTTATACCCAATATAAAGGAGACAGAAACAGTAAAGATTTTAAAGCTTTGGAAAAATATCTGAAACAAGTATGGTTTGCCAATGGAATACACCACCACTATTCTACGGATAAATTTAAACCGGAATTCAGCCAAAACTTCTTCGTTCAAGCAGTCAGCTCTATACCGGCTCAGTCTTTGCCTTTAAAAAAAGGAGGAAGCATTAAAGATTTACTGAACGACATCACTCCGGTAATGTTTAATCCCAAGATTATGACAAAACGGGTAAATCAAACCGAAGGAGAAGATCTTGTCGCAACTTCTGCAGGGAATTATTATGACGGAGTCACTCAGGCCGAAGCCGAAGCTTTTTATAATAACATGAAAAATCCTGCCGATCCCACTCCTATTTCATACGGATTGAACAGCCGTCTGGTTAAACGGAACGGAAAAATACAAGAACAAGTTTATAAAGTCGGAGGTCGTTATTCCGAAGCTTTAGAAAAAGTCGTTTATTGGCTTGAAAAAGCTGCTGCCGTTGCAGAAAACGACCAGCAAAAAGCAGTAATCGAAAAACTGATTTCTTACAATAAAAGCGGTGATTTAAAAGAATTTGACGAATACGCAATCCTTTGGGTCGGAGATCTGAACTCTGACATTGATTTTGTAAACGGATTTACCGAAACCTACGGAGATCCTCTTGGCATGAAAGCCAGCTGGGAAGCATTGGTCAACTTTAAAAATAAAGAAGCTTCGAGACGTACCGAGATTATCAGTAACAACGCTCAATGGTTCGAAAGCAACTCTCCGGTAGATAACCGGTTTAAAAAAGAAAACGTGAAAGGTGTATCGGCAAAGGTAATCACCGCAGCTATTCTTGGAGGAGACTCTTATCCTTCTACTGCAATCGGAATCAATCTTCCGAACTCCAACTGGATACGTCACGATCACGGTTCAAAATCTGTAACGATCGAAAATATTACAGATGCTTACGATAAAGCGGCACAAGGAAATGGCTTTGCAGAAGAATTTGTATGGAGCGATACAGAACGCAACTGGATGGAAAAATACGGATTTCAAGCCGACAATTTACATACCGACCTGCATGAATGTCTCGGGCATGCTTCCGGAAAATTACTCCCGGGTACAGATCCCGATGCATTAAAAGCCTATACCTCTACTCTCGAAGAAGCACGAGCAGATCTATTTGCCCTCTATTATATCGCCGATCCGAAAATAGTATCTCTCGGACTCCTGCCAACAGCAGATGCTTATAAGTCGGAATACTATAAGTACATGATGAACGGCCTTATGACTCAACTGACCCGTATCGCTCCCGGCAAAAACATCGAAGAAGCGCACATGCGTAATCGACAATTGATCGCAGCTTGGGTATTGGAAAAAGGTGCTCAGGATAAAGTCGTAGAATTTAAAAAGAAAAATGGGAAAACATTTGTCGTTATAAACGATTACGACAAAATGCGGACATTATTGGGCGAATTGTTGGCAGAAATACAACGCATCAAATCTACGGGAGATTATGAAGCCGGAAAGAATCTTGTGGAAACTTATGCCGTAAAAGTAGATCCCGATCTTCATAAAGAAGTATTAGCCCGTTACGAGAAATTGAACATTGCTCCGTATAAGGGATTCATTAATCCTGTATATACTCCCGTAAAAGATAGTAACGGAAATATCACAGATGTAAAAATCTCATACGATGAAGGGTATTCTGAACAAATGTTACGGTACTCAAAAGACTATTCTCCCCTACCTACTTATAACGATTAGAAACTCATAAACAATAATATGGAAAACGGATAATTTCAATTATGAGATTATCCGTTTTTTATATTTTATATTGAGTAAAAATAAAAATTCTACGTACCTTTGAAACAAGCTATTTTATATCTTAACTTTTATGGAGGAAACTTTACGGGAAATAAAAAAACGATTCAGAATGGCAATGAACGGAATCGTTTCTACAAGTATGCGAGAAAAAGGGATGGACTACCGGATTAATTTCGGTCTTACCCTTCCATTGATACGCAATATCGCAGAATCATATACCCCCAATGCGGAATTAGCCCAATATCTTTGGAAAGAACAAATAAGAGAATCGAAAATGTTAGCTACATGGCTATATCCGGCAAATGAAATGAATCCGGACAAAGCTCAACAATGGGCTGAGGAGATTCCCTATCCTGAAATTGCAGACATCTGTTGCATGAATTTATTTATCAAACTCCCGTTTGCAATACAAAAAGCAAGCGAATGGGTCACATCGGACAAAGATATTCTTCGCTATACAGGATACCAATTATTTAACCGGCTAATGATGCAAAACAGGTATCCGGACAAAGCAGGAGAAGAAAAACTCATATCCTCAGTTTTAAACCAAGACGACCGGGAAATCTCCTCAATACGAATAGCGGCACTCAATTGCATAAAACGGCTGATGCACAGAGATCTTCAAACAGCAAAACATATAGCCGACATATTTCGCCATATATCCGAAACAGGAAATGACAGACAAAAAAGATTTGCAGAAGAGATCTTACTGGAATATGAATTTTGCAAAGACACTCTTTTTCCGACGCAAGATAAATGAACTAATGTTTCATTGTTCTTGTTATAAAAATTAATTATCTTTGTCCTGTTTCCTACAAATGACACCATGCCGGAAGATAAAACGAAAGAAATCGTAAGACAAAAACTTACTCAATATTTAGAAGCGAAAGGTCATCGCAAAACTCCTGAGCGCTATGCCATATTGGATAAGATATATTCGACGAACGAACACTTCGATGTTGATTCGCTTTATGACATTATGTCTCAAAGCGAATATCGGGTAAGCCGGGCAACCATTTACAATACCGTAGACCTGCTTGTCGATGCCGGTCTGATAAGGAAACATCAATTCGGTTACAATCCCGCCCAGTACGAAAAATCGTATAATATGGTCAGCCATCATCACCTGATCTGTACAAAATGCGGGAAAGTACAGGAAGTGAAAGATCAAGAACTATTGAATGTATTGGCAAACAAAAAATTCGGGAAATTTACAACTTCATATTATGCCTTGTATGTATATGGCCTATGTAACCGTTGCAATCAGGCAGAACGAAAAAAATCATCTCGTAAATAGCCCTTATTTTTTCAAGAACAAGAAAGTTTATATAAAATTAGGTATATACGTATGAAAGTAGATGTGCTATTAGGTTTACAATGGGGCGACGAAGGTAAAGGAAAAGTAGTCGACGTGCTAACCCCTAAGTATGACGTTATCACCCGTTTCCAAGGAGGCCCAAATGCAGGACACACTTTGGAGTTCGACGGTCAAAAATATGTACTCCGCTCTATTCCTTCAGGTATTTTTCAAGGCGGAAAAGTAAATGTAATCGGTAACGGAGTTGTTCTCGATCCTGTTCTTTTCAAACAGGAGGCCGAAGCTCTGGCAGCCAGCGGACATGACCTGACACAAAGATTATACATTTCGAAGAAAGCACATCTTATACTCCCGACTCATCGTATATTAGACGCAGCATACGAAGCTGCTAAAGGCGACTCTAAAATCGGAACGACAGGTAAAGGTATCGGCCCTACCTATACCGATAAAGTAAGCCGCAACGGATTGCGAGTAGGTGATTTGTTACACAACTTCGAGGAGAAGTATGCCAAAGCCAAAGCCCGACATGAATCTATTTTAAAATCACTTAATTATCAATATGATATTGCAGAACTCGAAAAGCAATGGTTCGAGGCTCTGGAATATTTGAAAAAATTTAATCTCATCGACAGCGAACACGTCGTAAACGGATTTTTAAAAGAGGGTAAATCGGTTCTTGCAGAAGGAGCACAAGGGACTCTGTTAGATGTCGATTTCGGTTCATATCCTTTTGTGACTTCTTCAAATACCATTTGTGCCGGTGCTTGTACGGGACTCGGTATAGCACCTAACAAAATCGGGAATGTTTACGGTATTTTCAAGGCATATTGCACTCGAGTAGGAAGCGGTCCTTTCCCCACAGAGTTATTCGATGAAACAGGTGAAAAGATGTGTAGTATCGGGCACGAGTTCGGAGCAGTAACCGGACGTAAACGTCGTTGCGGATGGATAGATCTCGTCGCCTTAAAATATGCCATTATGATAGACGGCGTTACACACCTCATCATGATGAAAAGCGATGTGCTCGACACATTCGAAACGATAAAAGCTTGTGTTGCTTATAAAATTGATGGTAAAGAGACAGAAGAGTTTCCTTTTGAAATCAATGATTCTATCGAACCAGTATATGTAGAGCTCCCGGGATGGAAATGCGACATGACCAAAATGCAAAGTGAAGACGAATTCCCGGAAGAATTTAATGCTTATATCTCATTCTTAGAAAAGGAACTGCAAGTTCCGATCAAAATCGTTTCGGTAGGTCCTGACCGTGAACAAACAATCGTAAGATATACGGAAAAATAAAACTGCTCTTAAAAAAAGCAATCGGGTGGGATTTGATTCCACCCGATTGCTTTTTTAATCATTCTCTCCCACCGGATCTCACCAACTCGAATACCCGTTTATTGAAATCGGAGTTTTTCAACAAATCTTCTATCGTAATATGCATACGATAACGCCAATAATTGCGAGGATTAGCCGGAACATTTATCCTCTCTTCTACAGGATTATTACGACGTATATTTCCATCAATCGAAAGCCAGTCTTGTAATGGAATGATAGCCAACATAGAAGGCGAATGCATATGCATAGCAAGAATCTTTTCACATATCCACGGTTCACAGTAATAAGGAGCTTCTCCTTGTTCTTGTAAAATACAATTATAATACCGTTGGGTCTTACTCCTGTCTTCCTCCCACCATGCTCTGATTCCGGACATATCATGCGTAGAAGTAGTGCATACCGACAAGTACGGATAATTAGCTACATCTCCAAACTCTTTATCCGGATCTTTCGGCATTCTTTGTATCTCGAGTGACAGAATCTGCAACGCATTCATTACTTCCGGTACAGATTGCGGTATCATCCCCAGATCCTCACCACACACCAGCATCCCGGTTGAAGATATCAACGGTGGTAGTTTCTTCATTGCTTCATTTTTCCAAAAAGCATCTTGTCTATGGTAAAAAAAGTCAACATACAGCCGATCATAACACCATCTTTCATAATCAGTCAAAGATTTATAACTATATGTTTGCCGGGCAGAGATACAAGGATGGTACTTCCTTTTCTGGTAAGGATCTTCTACGAACAAAATTTCATCTGTTAATGCAAAAAGTCCGGATTTTATTTTTAAACTCTTCTCATCACTTTTACCACAAAAATGGTTTTCAATTTTCCTTTGCGTATTGAAATCGAGACTCAATGCATATATTCCATATCCGCATTCAAGCAGATAATCATGTATTACCTCTCCTGCATATTCGCCAAACAGACTTTGTAACATATATTCCCGAATATACGGATGTGCATGTCGGTGTTCATCAAAATAAAATCCATAAGACTGTAATTCTTCTATCGAAAAAGGAATAGCCGGATTAAAATGCCCCAATACTCCTTGTATGGCACTTTCGGGAATTTCCCAGATTCTGAAAAAACCCAATATATGATCTATGCGGTATGCATCGAAATATTCTGCCATTTTACGAAAACGGGCTTTCCACCAAGCATAATCGTCTTTAGCCATCTCATCCCAATTATATGTCGGGAATCCCCAATTTTGGCCTTCTACAGAGAAATCATCAGGTGGAGCTCCAGCCTGCGAATCCATGTAAAACAATTCGGGATGAGACCACGCATCTACACTATCCCGACTTACCCCGATAGGAATATCGCCTTTAAGCACTATGCCTTTTGCATGCGCATAATTCCTGACTTCAAGAAGCTGTACATGTAAATGATACTGAACAAAATAATAAAAACTGACTTTATCATAATAAATATTCCCACATGCACAGAATTCGGCTATATCATCCGGATTGAAAACCGAATACATCTTCCATTTCCTAAAGTCCGGAGTTTCATAAATATCACGCAAACAACAATAAGCAGCATAAGGCTCAAGCCATTCTCTGTTAGCCTCAAAGAACTCTTTAAAACCAGATGAATTCAATGTTTTTTCCCCTGACTGCAAAAATACGGCTTTTAAATACTCCCATTTCATAAGAGTTACTCGCTCATAATCAATCTCTGGCAAAACATTCAACTCTGCTGCAAGTTTTTCATATGCAACCATAGAATCATTGTCTTTCAACCGATCTATTGCCGTTACTCGTAAATATGCCGGATGAAGAGCAAAAATAGAATTCGCCCTGTAAGGATACGAATCAAGCCAAGTATGAGTCATTGTAGTATCATTAACCGGCAGAACCTGAATAAACCGCTGACCTGTCTGTACAGCCCAATCGACCATCTTCTTCAAATCAAGGAACTCTCCTATTCCCCAACTTTCTTCTGAACGTAATGAGAAGACCGGAATTACGACTCCTGCCCCTCTCCAGTCCGGTAAAGGAAGATTCCATTTAAAGCCGGAAAAAACGATGTTCTCACTCGATCCCAAATGAGGAATCTCCAAAACTCTGTTATTCCCAGATTCCCATGCAACGACATTACGGGAATCTTTCTTCATGACCAAGAATTTATATTCTACGGTATGTTTCAAAGATGATGCATCCAATACAGCCTCCCACAAAGGGAAACGTGTATCATCCATAATAATAGCATCCTTAATACTCCATGCCTCAGACATCATTGTCCCGGTCAAAGCCACAACTTCATCCGGACGAATAGAGGGTGCATATATCTGTAACGTCACGGCAGTTGAATAAGAAGGCAAAACATCTGAACCTGTCCGATGACGTGCCAAAATTACTTTATTAAACGCAGAAGAATAAAACGAACTGTTGGCAGGCATATTCTGCCAAACATCATATAAATAATAAGTATGATTTAATGTCGACGGTATAAAAGAGCGAGGCTCGCCCCATTCTTTGTCATAAGGCTGCCCATATTCTTTCACTAAATAATGATAATCAAATCCGGAAGATGCGTCTTGCAAATTCAGTGTTAAAGCCCATATCCCATCTCCTTCATACCGCATCGGTACAGCTTTCTCCTCCTCAAAATTACCAAGAGAAGAATGACTGCCTGTCACATAAAGTTCTTGTCCCCAACGGGTATGATATTCTATTTTAAAGACTATTTTCATAGCTATTCATTTTAATCATTAGCTCGTTATGAAGTTACGAATTTATTCAAAACCGATAATTATATCTCAGCCCAAAAATAAAATTCTTTCTTTCAAATATAGTTAAATGCCTGTTTAAATTTTTATCCGAAATGAAATAGTATAATTTTCAAAAGATTTAAAACAGGCTTATAAGTTCAAACAAAAAAAGACGAACACATGTTCGTCTTTTTTATCAATAGAATATCTTTTTATACAATAATCGACCGATTTATCCGCATTTAGATGTACCGCACGAAGTACAAATTAAACAGCCCTCCTGATAAATGAGAGTTTCCTGACCACAATTCGGACACGTTTGTCCGCTGGCTTTTGTTCCGTTCGGCAGATATTTTTTCAAAGCTCTTTCCACCCCGTTTTTCCACGTATTGATAGACTGACTGTCCAATTCAAGAGTAGAAACGAGCTTCAAAACCTGATCAATAGGCATACCGTAACGCAAGACTCCCGAAATCAATTTGGCATAATTCCAATATTCAGGATTAAACTTATCGGATAAACCTTCAATTGTCGTTTTATATCCTCTCTTATTTCGATATTGGAAATCATAACGTTTATTGCCTTCTTCATCGATAGCTTTAATTATCTTTCCTTTCGTAATATTTTTCGGAAGCAAGATTCCCTCCTCATCATCCGCCAGACCTGTAAAAATTTCATAAGGATTCCCGTCTTTCAAACCGATAAAAGCAATCCATTTATCTTTATTATTCTGGAAACGGACTACATCGGCATCCAACTCTATAGGACGTTTAGGATCAAGATGTACCGGTGCTTTTTTCTCCTCCTTTTTTGTTGCGAGAAGCACTCCTGCCCGAGAACCATCTCTATAAACGGTACAACCTTTACAGCCGCTCTTCCAGGCTTCAACATACAACTGTCCCACCAATTCCTCTGTTACATCTGACGGTAGATTGATCGTTACACTGATCGAATGATCTACCCATTTTTGAACACGACCTTGCATTCTCACTTTCTGCAACCAATCGACATCATTCGATGTAGCCTTATAATAAGGTGATTTGGATACTAATTCGTCTATTTCTTCCTGTGTATAATTCGATCGCACTTCATAACCATTGGTCTGCATCCATGTTATAAACTTATGATGGAATACGACATACTCTTCATACGCATCTCCTGATTCATCGACAAAATCGATACGAACTTCAGGGTCATTCGGATTT
Source organism: Coprobacter sp. (assembly GCF_982436375.1). Classification (NCBI taxonomy): domain Bacteria; kingdom Pseudomonadati; phylum Bacteroidota; class Bacteroidia; order Bacteroidales; family Barnesiellaceae; genus Coprobacter; species Coprobacter sp. The sequence continues at coordinate 9,187 of NZ_CEWDCG010000097.1, forward strand.
ACTTTCCGACGGCGACGATACACAGGCATAAACACCGGCTCAATACCGGAGGTAGTCTGCGTCATAAGGCTCGTCGTCCCTGTCGGAGCAATCGTCAAACAAGCAATATTTCTACGTCCGTACTTCACCATATCAGAGTAAAGCTCAGGATCGGCATCCTTTAAACGCAGAATAAACGGGTTCTTCTCTTCTCTCTTCGCATCGAATATTTCAAAAGCTCCTCTTTCTTTCGCCATCTGCACAGAAGAGCGATATGCCGCCAAAGCCAATGTCTTATGGACTTGTTCCGAAAATTCCGTCGCTTTTTCTGTCCCATACTGTAATCCGAGAGCAGCCAGCATATCTCCTTCGGCTGTCGTTCCGACTCCGGTACGACGTCCTTTCAAAGTCTTTGACCGTATCTTTTCCCAAAGATGTAATTCTGTCTGCTTCACTTCATCCGACTCGGGATCAGACTTAACCTTATCCAATATTTTATCGATTTTTTCCATTTCAAGATCGATAATATCATCCATAATACGCTGAGCCAGCATAATATGTTGTTTGAACAGGTCAAAATCGAAATATGCTTTATCTGTAAACGGATTTACAACGTATGAATATAGATTGACAGCTAATAAACGACAACTGTCATAAGGGCACAAAGGTATCTCTCCGCAAGGATTGGTAGAAACTGTTTTGAATCCCAGATCAGCATAGCAATCGGGTACAGATTCCCGAGTAATAGTATCCCAAAAGAGGACTCCCGGTTCTGCCGACTTCCACGCATTATGTACTATCTTTTTCCAAATAGCCTGAGCATCGACTTCTTTTGTAACTTTGGGATTTTCTCCTTCAATCGGATATTGCTGAACAAAAGGCTCTCCGGCAATAGCAGCTTTCATAAAATCATCGCTGATTTTTACAGAGACATTTGCCCCTGTTACCTTACCTTCTGTCATCTTTGCATCGATAAAAGCCTCCGAATCAGGGTGTTTAATAGAAACACTCAACATTAAAGCTCCACGACGTCCGTCTTGAGCAACTTCACGGGTAGAGTTGGAATAACGCTCCATAAACGGAACTAAACCGGTAGAGGTCAAAGCTGAATTTTTTACAGGCGAACCTTTAGGGCGAATATGAGACAGATCGTGTCCTACTCCACCCCGCCTCTTCATCAACTGTACTTGCTCCTCATCTATTTTTATAATACCGCCGTATGAATCGGCCGAACCGTCCATACCGATAACAAAACAATTAGACAAAGATCCTATTTGAAAGTTATTTCCGATACCACTCATCGGACTTCCTTGAGGAACAATATAACGAAAATCTCTAAAAAGGCCCATCAACTGCTCTTCTGTAAGAGGATTAGGATATTTTTTTTCGATTCTCGCAATTTCACTTGCCAAACGAAAATGCATTTCATCCGGATTCTTCTCATAAATATTTCCATAAGAATCTTTAAGGGCATATTTGTTCACCCATACTCGGGCTGCAAGCTCATCACCCTTAAAATACTTTAATGAAGCTTCGAATGCTTCATCATAAGTGTAGTTTTTAGGTTCCACTGTTTCTTTAG
>NZ_CEWDCG010000098.1:0-10591 GCF_982436375.1 Coprobacter sp.
TTTCTGTATTATTAAAATATATTGGATTATTATCCTGTATAATGTAGCTTTACCGTTGTAAATAATAAACATATACTGTTATGTCAAAGAAAAATTATCATTTTGAAACTTTACAGCTTCATGTAGGGCAAGAACATCCAGATCCGGCAACAGATGCACGTGCAGTACCTATTTATCAAACCACTTCTTATGTATTTCATAATTCTCAGCATGCAGCCGACCGTTTCGGATTGCGTGACGCAGGAAATATTTACGGACGGTTGACAAATTCGACTCAGGATGTATTTGAACGGGTAGCAGCTCTTGAAGGCGGGGTTGCGGGGTTGGCTGTCGCTTCGGGTGCCGCCGCTGTTACTTATTCTTTGCAGAATATACTTGGAGTGGGAGATCATGTTGTTGCTGCAGACAATTTATATGGCGGTTCGTTCAATCTCATTACGCATACGTTGGCAGCACAAGGTGTTAGCTATACTATCGTCAATGTGAATGATCTGAAATTGCTCGAGGCTGCAATCAGACCTAATACAAAAGCGATTTATGCCGAAACTTTTGGGAATCCGAATTCTGATGTGACGAATATCGATGCTGTTGCAGAAGTCGCTCATCGTCATAATATTCCGTTGATTATAGATAACACTTTCGGGACTCCGTACTTGATTCGTCCCATTGAGCATGGAGCGGACATAGTAATCCATTCTGCGACTAAATTTATCGGTGGACATGGTTCTAGTTTAGGGGGAGTTATTGTGGATGGCGGTAAATTCGATTGGAAAAAAGATGCAGAAAAATTCCATACTTTAGCTAAACCAGATCCGAGTTATCATGGAGCTGTTTTTGCAGATGTGGCAGGACAAGCGGCATTTGTTACCCGCATACGGGCGGTCATTTTGCGTGATACCGGTGCTGCTATCTCTCCGTTCAATGCTTTTATCCTGTTGCAAGGGCTGGAAACTTTATCCCTGCGAGTAGAACGGCATGTCGAAAATGCTTTGAAAGTGGTTGATTATTTGAAAAATAATCCGAAAGTATCGAAAGTGAATCATCCTTCGCTACCGGATCATCCCGATCATGCCCTTTACGAAAAGTATTTTCCTAAAGGAGCTGGCAGTATTTTTACGTTTGAAATAAAAGGAGGAAAAGAAGAGGCCTGGAAATTTATCGATTCATTAGAAATTTTTTCGTTACTGGCCAATGTCGCTGATGTAAAAAGTCTTGTCATCCATCCATATACTACAACACATTCTCAAATGACACCGGATGAATTGGCGCAACAGCATATTACGCCTTCAACTATAAGGCTTTCGATAGGTACGGAACATATAGATGATATTCTTGCAGATCTTGATCAGGCATTTTCTAAAATTTAAACAGGCATGTCGGGAGATGTGACCATTGTTCGTTGGGATGGCAAGTATCGGGATGATTTTGTTCGGTTGAACCGGGATAGATCGAACGGTATTTTCGGATTGAAGCCGATGATTCTAAGAATTTTAAGAAAGTGAAAATAGAATTTGATTTTATATATTTTCTTTTTGAAAGGCGGTAAAAAGGACTGTTTTCTTGTTTGAATTTACATTCCTTTTTGTTTTTGGGGATAGAAGCGATACGTTTGTGAGAATCAAAAAGTTTGTAACATTATTTTTTCTAAAACTTTCGCATAATCTGTGTATTTCAATCACATTATTTCGTATTTTTGTGCTTTGAAAAACTTAAACTTGCATATATGTCTGAAAACAAGAGAATTAAAACCGCTTTGGTTTCGGTATTCCACAAAGATGGATTAGATGAGATATTAAAGAAATTACATAGTGAAGGTGTACGTTTTATATCTACCGGTGGTACGCAGGCTTTTATAGAATCATTGGGATTGCCCTGTCAAGCTGTTGAAGACCTGACCGGATATCCTTCAATATTGGGAGGGCGTGTGAAAACCCTTCATCCTAAAGTTTTCGGAGGTATATTGTGTCGTCGTGAGCTGGAAGGCGATCAGAAACAAATTGCAGAATATGAGATTCCGGAAATAGATTTGGTGATTGTTGATCTTTATCCTTTTGAAGAAACTGTAGCTTCGGGAGCTGACGAAAGCGCCATTATCGAGAAAATCGATATCGGCGGTATCTCTCTGATACGTGCTGCTGCGAAAAATTTTAAAGATGTAGTTATTGTCGCTTCGAAAGGACAATATGCTCCTCTGATGCAGTTGTTGAATGAGAAAGGTGCGGAATCTTCGATAGAAGATCGCAAGTGGTTTGCAAAAGAGGCTTTTGCTGTTTCTTCAGGATATGATACTGCAATTTTTAATTATTTCGATAACGGAGAAGGTTCTTATTTCCGTTGTGCCGAGAACGATGCCAAAGTATTGCGTTATGGCGAAAATCCTCATCAGAAAGGTCTTTTCTTCGGGAAGTTTGGTGAAATGTTCGAACAACTTCATGGGAAAGAAATTTCATATAACAACTTATTGGATATAGATGCCGCAGTTTCTTTGATTGCGGAATTCGATGAATTGACGTTTGCCATATTGAAACATAATAATGCTTGCGGTTTAGCATCGCGTCCTGTATTGGTAGATGCATGGAAAGCTGCGTTGGCAGGCGATCCGGTGTCTGCTTTCGGTGGTGTATTAATTACAAATGGTAAAATCGATAAAGCTACGGCGGAAGAAATGAACAATCTTTTCTTCGAAGTCGTTATCGCTCCGGGATACGATGCTGATGCTTTAGAAATTTTGGAACAGAAAAAGAACCGTATTATATTGGTTCTAAAAGAGAATAAAACAAAATCTTTGCAATTCCGCTCTTTACTTAACGGAGTGTTGATGCAGGAACGGGATTTACACTGTGAGAAACCGGAAGAGTTGACGCAGGTTACAAAAAAATCCGTAACACCGGAAGAAGTAGAAGATTTGTTATTTGCCAATAAAATTGTAAAGCACAGTAAATCGAATGCTATAGTATTAGCTAAAGGAAAACAACTTTATGCAAGCGGAGTGGGGCAGACTTCCCGAGTGGACTCTTTACGTCATGCGATAGAAAAAGCTAAATCGTTCGATTTCGATTTGAAAGGTTGTGTGATGGCTTCGGACGCATTCTTCCCTTTCCCTGATTGTGTGGAGATTGCTCACAAAGAAGGAATCGATACTGTTATCCAACCCGGAGGTTCGGTGCGGGACAACCAGACGATCGATTATTGTAATGAGAACGGAGTAGCCATGGTTACTACCGGTATTCGACATTTTAAACATTAAGATAGGGTATAGATCAGGTATCGGATATTTCCCGGAATGATCTGTGCTTTATAAAAATAAAATAGTAAGATGGGATTATTTTCTTTCACTCAAGAGATCGCGATAGACTTGGGTACGGCGAATACCATTATAATTCACAATGGAAAAATAGTGGTAGATGAACCTTCTATGGTTGCATTGGATAAACGTACCGATAAGTTGAAAGCAGTTGGAGAAACTGCTCGTCAGATGCATGGTAAGACTCATGAAAATATACGTACATTACGCCCTTTAAGAGACGGTGTGATAGCGGATTTCTATGCTGCTGAACAAATGATTCGGGGGATGGTGAAAATGGTGAATACGAAAAACCGTTGGTTTACTCCCTCTTTGCGTATGGTAGTTTGTATTCCTTCAGGAAGTACCGAAGTGGAAATTCGTGCTGTACGGGATTCTGCCGAACATGCCGGAGGCCGGGATGTCTATATGATTTATGAACCGATGGCCGCTGCTATCGGAATAGGTCTGGACGTTGAAGCTCCTGAGGGAAATATGATTGTGGATATAGGTGGCGGTACTACCGAAATCGCCGTAATTTCATTGGGAGGAATCGTATCGAATAAGTCTATCCGTATAGCCGGAGATGATCTTACGGCCGACATTCAGGAGTACATGGGGCGTCAGCACAATGTTAAAGTCGGAGAACGTACAGCAGAAATGATTAAAATCAATGTGGGTTCGGCTCTTACCGAATTGGCTAATCCTCCAGAGGATTATATCGTACATGGTCCGAACCGGATGACGGCTCTTCCGATGGAAGTTCCCGTATCATATCAGGAAATATCGCATTGTATCGAGAAATCTATTTCAAAAATAGAAGCTGCCGTATTGAGTGCATTAGAACAAACCCCTCCTGAGTTATATGCGGATATTGTGCGCAACGGTATCTATTTGGCAGGCGGAGGAGCTTTGCTGAGAGGTCTGGACAAGCGTTTGACCGATAAGATCGGAATACCTTTCCATATAGCCGAAGATCCGTTGCATGCGGTTGCTAAAGGAACAGGGATTGCTTTGAAAAATATCGATAAGTTCTCATTCCTGATCCGGTAATACCGGGATTTTAGATATAAACGAGTTACCGTTTGTCGGGAAGGGAAAATCCTTTCTAACAGTCGGTGACTCGTAGTAGTAATAATTAGTCAGATTCGGCACATGCGCAAACTGATCTCTTTTTTGATAAATCACAGTCCGATCTTTGTGTATGCTTTTTATCTTGTCATCTGTTTTGTTTTGCTGTTCAAATTCAATCCTTATCAGCAAAGTGTCTTTTTCAGTTCGGCAAATGAAATGGCAGGCCGTTTCTATATAATGACCAGTGGAATTACAGGATATTTCGGGTTACAGGAGATAAACCGGGATTTGCAAAAACAGAACGGCAATCTTGAGATGGAGCTCATTCGTTTGCGGGATGAAGTCAGTCGCTTGAGTGGAGATTCCCTGTTGGTTCGCACGTCTGCAGATTCATCTCTTTCCCGATATGATTTTCAAATTGCGCAGGTGATAAATAACAGTGTTTTTAAGACTCATAACTATATTACACTGAATAAGGGTAGAAAAGACGGAATTCATTCGGAGATGGGGGTAATTGATCAGAATGGAATTGTCGGTATTGTCAATGTCGTTTCAGATCATTATGCTGTTGCTATATCGTTATTGAATCCCAAATTAAGGTTGAGTTGTAAAGTAAAGGGCAGTAATTATTTCGGCTCTTTAGTATGGGATGGAAAAGATCCTCGTTTTGCCGTGTTGGAGGAGTTGCCCCGACATGTGAAGTTTGTCAAAGGCGATACTATCGTGACAAGCGGTTACTCCTCTGTTTTTCCAGAAGGACTGATGGTGGGTACGGTCGACGGTTTCTCAAAACAGCGGAATGATAATTTCTATGCTTTAACAGTGAAACTATCTACTGATTTTTTCCGACTGAATGATGTCCGGATTCTTGATGATAAAGGACAAAAAGAACGTCGGATTTTGGAAATGGAGGCTAAAAAAGATGAGTAAATCGGCAATCGGTTATATATTTTCGTTTATTATACTGGTGCTGTTGCAAGTATCGGTCTTTAACCGTATTGCTTTGTTCGGATATGCCACCCCTTTTCTGTTTCTTTATTTCATCTTGAAATTACCTACAACGTTGTCTGCTAATTGGACAATGACTCTGTCGTTTTTGATGGGGCTTGTTATCGATATATTCAGTAATACACCCGGTATGTACGCTTTGGCATCTGTTTCCGTTGCTTTTGTAAGACGTACGTTTATCGCTTTGGTGTTACAGCGGGGTAATGAAGAAGTTTCATTAGTACCGTCGTTTCGTTCGTTCGGATCGGGATATTTCTCGATATATGCATTTTGTGTGATTTTTCTATTTTGCATTTTAGTTTTTATTATAGAAGCTTTTTCATTTTTCACCCCTTTGATTCTCGTATTACGTATTTTGTCAAGTACTTTGCTTACGTTTATTTTGATCTTGGCATTGGAAAGCTTAAATTGGAAAAAGAAGTGAACGTCGATTACAATTTAGGAAACCGCAAGTGGGTAATCATCGGTATCATGACTGTTGTGGTCTTGATCTATCTGGTACGTCTTTTTACATTGCAGGTATTGGATAATGATTATAAACGGTTTGCCGATAGTAATGCGTTTCTTAAAAAGATACAATACCCTTCACGGGGACTGATTTATGACCGGAACGGTAAATTATTGGTCTATAACCAACCGGCATACGATGTTATGATGATTGTTCGGGAGATTCAGGAATTTGACACGTTGGATTTTTGCCGGACACTGGGTATTACTCGCGAACAGTTCGACCGTCGTTGGGCTATGGTAAAAGATCGCAGGTTAAATCCCGGATATTCGGCCTATACCCCTCAAACATTTATTTCCCAATTATCTGCACAAGATTATGGACGTTTGCAAGAAAAGCTTTATAAATTTCCCGGATTCTTTATTCAGAATCGGGTACTCAGACAATATGCCGTAAATAGTGCAGCCAATGTATTGGGAAATATCCGGGAGGTCTCTCCTCGTGATCTTGAAAAAGATGATTATTACATACGAGGAGATTATACCGGAGATCTTGGAGTAGAAAAATCTTATGAGAAGTATTTGAGAGGAGAAAAAGGCATAGAGATATTGCTTCGGGATGCACATGGACGAATAAAAGGGAAATATGAAGACGGGATATATGATATAGCCCCTAAATCGGGGAAAAATCTGAAACTTTCTATTGATGCGGACTTGCAGCAATATGGTGAATATTTGATGCAGAACAAAATCGGAGCTATCGTTGCGATAGAACCTTCGACCGGAGAGATATTGGCTTTGGTATCGAGCCCCACATACGACCCATCTGCATTAATCGGGCGTGAGCGGGGGAAAAATTATTTGAAATTGAATAAGAACCCTTATAAACCGTTATATGACCGGGCATTTATGGCGGCATATCCTCCCGGTTCTACTTTCAAGCCGACGCAGGGGCTTATATTTCTACAAGAGAAAGTGATAACTCCTCATACAATGTATCCTTGCTATCATGGCTTTGTTGCAGGACGACTGAAGGTAGGATGCCATGCTCATGGATCTCCGTTAGGGTTGCTTCCGGCGTTACAGACCTCTTGTAATGCTTATTTTTGTTACGGGCTTCGGTCCATGCTCGACAGTCGTTCGAGATATAAAAATACAGCCGAAGCTTTTGATATATGGAAAGATTATCTTGTTTCGATGGGATATGGCTATCGGTTAGGAATCGATTTGCCGGGAGAAAGTCGGGGATTTATTCCGAATAGCAAGTTTTATAATAAAATATATGGTGAGAATCGCTGGCGGGCGCTGACTGTAATTTCTATCGGCATAGGTCAGGGCGAAGTTTTGGCTACACCGTTGCAAATCGCAAATTTGGCGGCTACGATTGCAAATCGGGGATATTTTTATACTCCTCATGTCGTAAAAGAAATACAAGATACGGTTTTAAATGAAGAGTTCAGGCAGCGTCGATATACACATATAGATAGTGAATATTATAATTATATAGTAGAAGGAATGCGAATGGCTGTTACGGGAGGAACTTGTCGGGTTGGAGCTATTCCGGGAATAGATGTTTGCGGAAAGACGGGTACGGCGCAAAACCCTCATGGAAAGGATCATTCTGCGTTTATGGGATTTGCCCCGATGGACAATCCTAAGATCGCAATAGCCGTCTATGTAGAGAATGCAGGATTTGGAGCTACTTTCGGAGTCCCGATAGGAAGCCTGATGATCGAAAAGTATCTGAATGGTTTTATAGCTCCTGAGAGAGCTTATTTAGAAGAAAGAATGGTAACATCAAATACAATGATATACAGTGGCATTAAGGGAAATTAGTATATGGAAGTCTATTGATTGGTACACGATCGGATTATATACGGTGCTTGTATTTATCGGATGGGTGAGTATCTATGCCGCAAGCTATAATTTCGATGATGCCAGTATATTCGATTTTTCGGAACGTTCCGGGAAACAATTATTGTGGATCGGGCTTTCGTTCAGTATAGCGTTCGTATTGCTGATGCTTGACAGCCGCATGTATGAAGCTTTGGCCTATCCTATTTACATCGGTTTTATGATACTTCTGGTAGCGACTATTTTTTTAGCACCGGAGATTAAAGGTTCTCGGTCATGGCTGGTATTAGGACCGGTAAATATTCAGCCGGCTGAATTTGCAAAATTCGGGACTGCATTGGCGTTAGCACGTCTGATCAGTTCATATAATTTCGTGCTGACCGTGCCGTCTAATTTTTTTAAAGCCTGCCTTTTGATTTTGTTACCTATGGCATTGATCATGATGCAGAAAGAGACCGGATCGGCTTTGGTATATGCCTCATTGATATTTATGCTTTATCGTGAAGGCATGACCGGACTGATTCTTTTTGCCGGGTTATGTTCGATCGTTTATTTTGTGGTAGGAGTGAAATATAGCGATATGTTGTGGGGAAGTACCCCTGTGGGTGAGGTGCTTGTGCTGGCATTGATCGTTTTGGTCATAATCGGTATGATCGCTTATTTTTATAAAGACTCTGTCGTGGTGCGGAATCTTCTTTTGCTGTCGGCATCGGTTTCCGTAATTTGTTATCTGCTGTCTGTTTTAGGAATATCTTTTAATTGGGTATATGTTATCTTATCATTGATTTTTCTATCCTCTTTGTATATTGTTTTTTTATATCTGCAAAGTCGCAATACGAAACTTCTTCTTACACTTTGTTTTGCCATAGCATCGGTAGTTTTTCTGTTTTCGGTGAATTATGTGTTTACCGATATTATGGAGCCTCATCAGCAGACTCGTATTAAGGTCGCTTTGGGAATGGAAGATGATCCCAGAGGAGCGGGATATAATGTAAATCAATCGAAGATTGCAATCGGATCGGGAGGTTTATGGGGAAAAGGTTTTTTGAATGGAACGCAAACAAAACTAAAGTATGTACCCGAACAGGATACCGACTTCATATTTTGTACAATCGGAGAAGAAGAAGGCTTTTGGGGAGCTTCTTTGGTCGTGATATTATTCTTTGCCCTGATTATACGTATTATTCAGATAGCCGAGCGTCAGCGTTCTGTGTTTGGTCGGGTATATGGCTATTGTGTAGCCAGTATATTGTTTTTTCATTTAGCCATTAATGTGGGAATGGTGATCGGGTTATGTCCGGTGATTGGTATACCTTTACCGTTTTTCAGTTATGGCGGATCATCTCTTTGGGGATTTACTATTTTGCTTTTCACACTGCTTCGTATCGATGCCGGTCGGTTGGAAAATTATTGATGATAAAAAAAGTAATTCCGGAAATTTTTTCCGGAATTACTTTTTTTACAGCTTGTTATTTATTGATGTTGCTCTCTTAGCAAATCGTTGACTGTTTTTACCGGGTTGAATGTGGAGATCGGCACTTCAACGAATACGGTGTTCCAATCGGACATAGCGCCATTCCATAATCCCGGTAATTCAAGGGCTTTCAATTCTTTTCCGTTTTTAGATTTCAGAGAAATGAATCCCGTATTTTTATCAACGAAGTCAGGAAGGTTATATTTTTCTCCTTTTCTGTTTTTAACGGCACAAACTAAATCTACCGGATTAAAGTGGGTCGATGCCTCGAACATGACTTTCGATTCGGGATTTTTAAGATCGATCTGGGAACTTTCGAGGATTTGAAGAGAATAAGATCCGTCTTGATTATAAGCGAGGAACGGACCTCCTCCGGGTTCTCCGACATTCTTGACCATACCGCAGACGCGAATGGGACGTCTTAACTTCTTCAATAGATAAACAACCAGGTCGCTGTCTTCAAAAATCTTTGTTTCCGGATTGCGGATGAAAAGTTTTTGTTGCACAAATGCGATAATTTCCCGTACGTTATCCATTGTATATTTCCCGCTTTCGAGTAGTTCGACATATTTATCTATTTGTTGTTGTAAAGAGATCAATACCCCTCCGATTATTTTTTTGAACAAGACAGTCGAATCCTTGATTTTATCAGGCACGACGTTGTCGATATTTTTGATAAAGATTACATCAGCATCGATATCGTTCAGGTTCTCGATCAGAGCACCATGTCCACCCGGACGAAATACCAATTTGCCATTGTCTCTAAAAGGCTCATTCTGCATATCAGCGGCGATTGTGTCTGTCGACGGTTTTTGTTCTGAGAAACTAACCGAATATTTTACGTTGAATTTTTTTTCGTAATCGGATTGTTTCTCGGAAACTAACTGTTTGAAATAGGGTAAATGCTCTTTTGATACGGTAAAATGCACATTGACATTCCCTGCTGCATTGCGTGCATACAAAGCTCCTTCGGCAAGATGTTCTTCCATGGCTGTACGGTTAATATCTCCGTAATTGTGAAATTTCAACATTCCTTTGGGCAGTGCTCCGTAATTCAGCCCTTTTTCTAATAACAGATTTGCGATTATCAGCTTATATTTTTGTTCTGCAATCAGAGTCGGAATATCTTGCCCCTCATTTTTAATACAGATGGCATTCAAATCATTATAGAAAGCGAAGTGGGTAATATTGTTGAAAAATTTCTTTTCGAAATCGGTGGTCGGTACGACATAGTCGGCATCTAAAAATTCGAACAAATTTTTAAACATCCGGCTTGCAGCACCCGAAGCCGGAACAAATTTGACGATAACCGGATTTCCCGACAAGTATTTTTCCCATATTTCGAGATAATGCTCACTCTCTTTTTCATTTAAAGACAAGATGCCGTTGCCGATAGAGGCAGGCGATTTCAACTTCAGAAACGGAAATCCTGTTTTAAAACAAGACAATTG
>NZ_CEWDCG010000099.1:0-10523 GCF_982436375.1 Coprobacter sp.
AGCTCCGATTATAGCATCGCATTCATCATGCCGTGCTATTTGTGACCATCGGCGAAATTTGACCGATGAGCAGATCGTTGCTTTAGCCCGCCACGGAGGTGTTGTCCAGATTTGTTTGTATTTGAATTTTCTCACTTCAAAGGAGAATACTGATGTAAAATGTATCGTAGAGCATATCAATCATGTTGTAAAACTGGTGGGTGTGGATTATGTCGGCATTGGCTCTGATTTTGACGGAGGAGGGGGAATTCCGGGATGTGATGCCGCAAATGAGTTGATAAATATTACTAAAGAATTGATTCGGCAGGGATATTCGGAGAACGATCTTGCAAAAATATGGGGAGGGAACTTTTTGCGTGTGATGGATCAGGTGCAACGGGTTTATTGATCTTACCCCTTAAAAAGTGTAAACAAACGGATCGTTTTACTGTATTCGTAGAAAAATCCTGTATCTTTACAAGGTTTTCTTGCTTATGAAAGACGGTGTCTGTTCTAAAAAGAAATAAGATGTCTATAAATATGTTTAACCGAAAACGAATGTTCGTCCCTCTTCTCTGTGTAGCGGGACTATTGTTGTTTCAATTGGTTTCTTGTAAAAATAAAACTGTTTCGTCATCTGTTCAAGAGAGTGTCCCTGTTGTCGATGTCCCTGTTTTTAATGCAGATAGTGCGTATGCATATATGCAAAAGCAAGTAGATTTCGGGTATCGGATACCTAATACTCCGGAACATTTGGCTACGGCTTCTTATCTGGCTTCGGAATTGAACCGTCATGGTGCGGAGGTACAGGTGCAGGATGCAGATGTGGTTGCTTTTGACGGGACTGTATTACATGCGAAGAACATAATAGGAATTTTTAGTCCTGAGAAAACGGATCGGATATTGCTGTTCGCACATTGGGATAGTCGTCCTTTTGCCGATAATGACCCGGATGAGGCGAATCATCGGAAGCCTGTTTTGGGGGCTAACGATGGAGCCAGTGGCGTGGGAGCTTTGCTTGAAATTGCCCGGCAGATCGGAATGAAGTCTCCTCAAGTGGGTGTAGATATTATCTTTTTCGATGCAGAAGATTACGGTCAACCCTATTTTTCGACTCATTCTGAAGTGCAGGATTCTTGGGCATTGGGTACTCAATATTGGGTGCGTCGCCCGCATCGTCCCGGTTATCGGGCACGTTTCGGAATTTTGTTGGATATGGTAGGCGGGGAAAATGCTGTTTTTGCTCGTGAAAAAGCTTCATTACAGTATGCTCCGGGGATTGTTGATAAAGTTTGGAAGAAAGCACAGTCTTTAGGTTATGGGAAATATTTTTCCGATAATGAGGGGGGATACATTATCGATGATCATGTATATGTCAATAAAATGGGCATTCCGAGTATCGATATAATACAGTATGATGCATCTTCTGATTCGGGATTTAATTCGCAGTGGCATACGGTACACGATACGATGGATCATATCGATAAGGAGACTTTAAAGGCTGTCGGACAGACTGTATTGGCAGTTATATATAATGAGTAAATTAATGAACGGGATATGAAAACTATAAATGAATTACAGGATGAAATTGTAGAAGAGTTCTCGGCTTTTGACGATTGGATGGACAAATATGCTTTGTTGATCGACTTGGGCAACTCTTTGAAACCTTTGGATGAAAAATATAAAACCGAGAATAATCTGATTGAAGGATGCCAGAGCCGCGTGTGGCTACAGGCTGATTATAAAGATGGAAAGGTCTTTTTCCAAGGGGAAAGCGATGCTGTGATTGTGAAAGGTCTGGTTTCGTTGCTTATAAATGTTCTTTCGGGTCATACACCGGATGAAATATTGAATTCGGAATTGTATTTTATCGAGAAAATCGGTCTGAAGGAGCATTTGTCTCCGACCCGTTCAAACGGACTGTTGTCGATGGTGAAGCAGATGCATCTTTATGCGTTAGCTTTTAAAGTCAAGAATGAGAAATAACTACTTAAAATAATTATTTAACTATAAATCTTACATTATGTTTAAAAAGCACCCTAAAGGATTAATTGCCGCGGCTCTTGCCAATATGGGAGAACGTTTTGGCTTTTATATTATGATGGCAATTCTGACGTTGTTTATTTCTGCAAAGTTCGGATTGTCTGAGACTACGACCGGATATATTTATTCTGCGTTTTATGCTTCGATCTATATACTTGCATTGGTGGGAGGAGTGATTGCCGATAAGACAAAGAATTTTAAGGGAACGATTCTTGCCGGTTTGATTATGATGGCTGTTGGTTACCTTATTATCGCTATTCCTACCCCGACTCCTGTTCCGAGTTTAGGGCTTTATCTGGCACTTACATGTTTCGGATTATTGGTAATTGCTTTCGGGAATGGTCTATTTAAAGGAAATTTGCAAGCATTGGTCGGTCAGATGTATGATAATCCGAAATATTCGAGTTTACGTGATTCGGGATTCCAGATTTTCTATATGTTTATCAATATCGGGGGATTTTTTGCTCCGTGGATTGCAATCGGAGTGAGAAACTGGTGGCTGAAAGTAAACCATTTTGATTATGATGCATCGTTACCCGAGCTTTGTCATCAGTATTTAGAGCAAGGAAGCAGTATGCCTGCACAGGCTATGGATAATCTGAACACTTTAGCTAATAACGTTTGCCTGGATGGTACGCAGGTAACAGATATGAATGTATTTGTGAACAGTTATCTGGATGTGTTTAACCGGGGATTTCAGTATGCTTTTATGGCAGCAATCGTGGCTATGTTGATTTCTTTGGTTATTTATGTGGTAAATAAGAACCGTTTCCCAGATCCGGCTAAAAAAGAGAACAGCAATGCTGATACAGTTTCTGCGGTGAGCAGAGAAGATATAAAAATGAGTGCCACAGAAATAAAACAACGTATTTATGCTCTGTTTGCCGTGTTCGGTGTGGTTATATTCTTTTGGTTGTCTTTTCATCAGAATGGATATTCGTTGACGTATTTTGCCCGGGATTATGTGGACCTGAGTGTAATAAATATTGATTTAGGGTTTACTCAGATTAAGGGAGCGGAAATATTTCAATGTGTAAATCCGTTTTTTGTTGTAGCTCTTACTCCATTGATCATGTGGTTTTTCGGGATGTTGAAGGCAAAAGGGAAAGAACCTTCTACTCCGATGAAGATCGCTATCGGTATGGGTATAGCAGCATTGGCGTATGTCTTTTTGATGGTATTCTCTTTAACTTTGCCGGCAAAGGATGCTTTAAGTTCAATGACTACTGCAGAAATTGACGCAATTCGGGTGACTCCATGGATTATGATCGGTTTGTATTTTATTCTTACCGTGGCGGAGTTGTTCATTTCTCCGCTAGGATTATCTTTCGTATCGAAAGTAGCACCTCCCCATTTGCAGGGATTGATGCAGGGATGTTGGCTTGCTGCGACAGCAGTAGGTAACTCCTTGTTGTTCATCGGAGGTATTTTATATACTACTGTGCCGATTTGGGCTTGTTGGTTAGTGTTTGTCGGTGCGACTGCCGCATCGATGATTGTGATGCTTTCTATGGTGAAGTGGTTGGAACGTGTAGCTAATTAACAGATATAATAATGTGATTAACGATTGAGTATTGTGGTATTTCTTAAGAGATACTCATTACTCAATCGTTTTTATTTGGGTCGGTATGAGAACTTCCGGAAAGTTATGGATAGGGAAATCGGCGGGAGAGGTAATACAAGGAGAAAACAGCTTTGATATTATCCGGTATTTTTTGTCTTTTGCCGTACTGGTCGGTCATTTTAGGGTGATTACCGGAATTCCGTATTATTTCCCGATGAGTTCTGTGGATGCGGTACATGGATTTTTTATTTTAAGCGGTTTTCTTGTTTTTTATAGTTATATGCGTAATCCCGATATCCGTCATTATACAGAGAGACGGACTCGTCGGATATTGCCTCCCTATGTTTTTATTGTGACTTTGTGTTGGATGGGGGGAGTATTGGTCTCTACTCTTCCTGTGGGAGAATATTTGTTCTCGGCTCAGTTATGGAAATATATTGTGGCAAATTATTCTTTTCTTAATTTTATTGAGCCTGCTTTGCCCGGCTGTTTTCAGGGTGAAGCCGTAAACGGTTCTCTATGGACGATGAAGGTGGAAATTCTGTTATATATAACAGTGCCGATAGTATATTATTTGATGAAAAGGTTTCGGCCTTTTCCTGTTTTTATTGTCATATTTATATTTTCTACATTATATAATGAATTATTTTATTATTTGAATGAGAAAACGGGGAATGAAATATTCGGAATTTTGAAAAGACAGGTGGGCGGGCAACTCCTTTATTTTTATTCCGGAACATTGGTTTTGCTGTGTTTTGATTATTTCCGTAGATATATTAAGTTTTTGTTCCCGGTTGCAGTATTGGTGTGCTATTTTAGATATGATGTGCCTTTATTGATATATGTTGAGCCATTAGCTTTTGCTGTGGTGCTTATCGGGTGTGCGTATTATATAAAATGGTTTGTTTTTATGCGTAAGTTCGGAAATGTAGCATACGGAATCTATTTGTTTCATTTTCCGGTTATCCAGCTCTCTGTTTGGTTGGGTATTAATGAAAAAAGTCATATTCTTTGTTTTGCTTTTTGCGTTGTGGGTACGTTGCTTCTTTCTGTTTTATCGTGGCTTTTGCTGGAAAAACCGATTCTTTCCAATAGGATGTTTTCTTCTAAATAGTTTTCTACTTTTGAGAATGGATTTATCATTAGAGATTCAGAACAGTTCGAGCTGTCGTTCGAGAAGCTGGAAGGTCATTCGGTGATAAGGTGTAGTTCCGAATTCTCGGATTGCGGTTCGATGAGCCTTAGTGGGATAACCTTTGTTTTTATCCCAGTTATATTGTGGATATTGCTCATGAAGGACATTCATATAATCGTCTCGATATGTTTTTGCTAACACGGATGCTGCTGCGATTGATAGAAAACGTCCGTCTCCTTTTATTTCACAACTATGCGGAATATTTTGGTACGGTTTGAATCGGTTGCCGTCGATTAGAAGATACTCGGGGCGTACTGATAATTGTTCGATGGCACGATGCATTGCAAGGAAAGATGCGTTCAGAATATTTATTTTGTCAATTTCTTCCGGTGATACGCAGCCTACAGCCCAAGCGATAGCTTCTTTTTCTATTAAAGGGCGGAGTTCATATCGTTGTTTTTCGGTCAGTTTCTTTGAGTCGTTTAATGTCTCGCATGTGAAATTGGATGGTAAAATGACCGCTGCTGCATATACAGCACCGGCCAGACAACCGCGGCCGGCTTCATCGCATCCGGCTTCGACAACATTTTTATTTTTGTATTGTAGTAGCATTATCTGTTTATATTATTATTTCGATATTGAGCTTGATAAACCATTGTCCATTTTCTTTCTCGACAAATCCGAATTTATGTGTTTTACTATTTCCCATAGATAGTTTTGCGTTTTGATAAAGATATCTGTCAAATTCAGTTCGTTTTGTTGAATCAAGTAGTTCGATTTCTCCGCATGTGTCGATTATGGCAAATGTCCGAGTGTGTCCGTATCCTCGATAGCGTTTTGTCGATCGTAAGCCTGTGGCTAAAGCATATAAAAGTTGTTGTACTTTGTATTCGTAAAAATTGTTTTTGTAAATTAACTCCTCTTTTATTTTATAAGGGTTAGTATTTTTTATTTCGGTTATTATTTCAGGGATTGCGGACAATCCGGTTGTGTAAAATAACCGTGTTATTTCTGCAAGTAATTTTGGGAAATGCAGGTCTATCATGCATAGATTTTCTAAAAAGAATTTGTTTTCGGCCGTTGTATATTTAAGTTTTCCTCCCAATCTGTAAATTTCTGTAAGCCGTTGCTGTACTTCTTGAGCTCCGTCAATTCTGTTGATACGATTGCTTTCAGGGTTGGAGAATTTAACATTCTGGATATCGTATTTCAGATTGTTTGCTCGGTTGGCAGGCAATATGTTCCATTTGGATTTTATACAAACAGTAATTTCTTGGCGTTGAGCGATCTCTTTTTCCGGATCGAAATAAATGACAGAAAAATCGCTTTTGTCATCTGCTGTGCTTTGAAACCATGTATAATGAAGAGTTTCGAGAATAGGATCACAGTTTGAAACGGAATAATCGCTTTCTTTTGTCTCTTGTAAGGTCGAAAGAATTTCTGTAGCAGCATTTTTACATTTTATACGAGGCATTCTTTGAGTCTCTTCACCCCGTCTGACTAAGACTTCTGTCGGTGTCAGTTGATATGTTATTTTTCCGCATTCGTCGTTTCTTATAAGTTTTGAAACCGGATAGAAAGAGTATTCGTTTTGAAAATTATCTTTGTAAAAATAAATATTTCCTTCATTGATTATATGTAGTAAAGCATACGCTTTAGCCCATTCTGTTTGGTTTCCTATAAGCTGCATAAAGATAAAATTTGGAGTGTTCATGAACAAAAATACAAGATATTTTGTTTATCTTATACTTCGTGAGAGAAAAATGAAGGTTTGCCGATCGAAAAATTGATTCGATGAGGTTTGGTTGATTTTATGTAATTTGTTGTGTTGTTATTTAGTTTGATTTAAAGTTGGAAGATGGAGGACGATTCTGTAGTGGGATTGTCCTCTTTTCTTTAAATGTACAGATTTTTTTCTCGTTATTTTTTTTGAGTTTTTGATGTGCATTAGAAAGAGTGTGAAGTTGCGAGAATTTTATTCTCTTTTTATTTGGTTTCTAATGATTTAGTGGTTATCTTTGCATCGTTTTTGATGGTAAAATAGGCCGGTGCACTTATGTAACTATTTGATAGGCAGGGTGTAATGGCTATTTTGGCGTCTTTTACGTAGAAATAAAAAATTGCGATTTATAAATTTAAAGATTAAAAAAAGTTCTAAGAAATGCCTACAATTCAGCAATTAGTAAGAAAAGGACGGGTTGTTTTGGAAGACAAAAGTAAATCTCCTGCATTGGATTCATGTCCTCAAAGACGTGGGGTTTGTGTCAGGGTTTATACTACGACTCCCAAGAAGCCTAACTCTGCAATGCGTAAAGTAGCAAGGGTGCGTTTGACAAATGGTAAAGAGGTTAACTCTTATATTCCGGGAGAAGGACACAATTTGCAAGAACACTCTATCGTATTGGTACGGGGTGGTCGTGTGAAAGACCTTCCGGGTGTGCGTTATCACATTGTTCGCGGTACTTTGGATACTGCAGGTGTTGGTGGCCGTACGCAACGCCGCTCAAAATACGGTGCTAAGAGACCGAAACCGGGTGCTCCTGCAGCAAAAGGTAAAAAGTAATTTTGTCGAGGGACAAAGAAGAGAATTTAAAATTAGTGTAAAACGCTAGTTTGAGTTTATTGGATAGGCTGATTAGGTTGAGTAAATAAAGCCGGCGGGCTTTGTTGAAGATGTGATAAGCAACCAAAAACAAGAACAACAATTTTTTGTAAAAATGAGAAAAGCAAAACCAAAGAAACGGGTCGTTCTTCCTGATCCGGTCTTCAGTGATGTTAAGGTTACGAAGTTTGTTAACCATTTAATGTATGATGGCAAGAAAAATGTTGCCTATACGATTTTCTATACTGCTTTGGAAAATGTAAAGACGAAATTGTCTGATGACGAAAAATCGGCTCTTGAAATTTGGAAAAAAGCATTGGAAAATATTACTCCTCAAGTAGAGGTGAAATCTCGCCGTGTGGGTGGTGCTACATTTCAAGTTCCTACGGAAATCCGCCCCGATCGTAAAGAATCTATTTCAATGAAAAATTTAATACAGTATGCCCGTAAAAGAGGCGGTAAGACGATGGCAGACAAGTTGGCTGCAGAAATCGTTGACGCTTATAATGAACAGGGCGGAGCTTTCAAACGGAAAGAAGATATGCACAAAATGGCCGAGGCTAACCGTGCATTTGCTCACTTTAGATTTTAATTGAAAATAAACAAGGAATACAACGATGGCAAAAGCTGATGAATTATTGAAATATACCAGAAATATTGGTATTATGGCACATATCGATGCCGGAAAGACTACGACTTCTGAACGTATTCTTTTCTATACCGGATTGACTCATAAAATCGGTGAGGTACATGACGGGGCAGCGACAATGGACTGGATGGAGCAGGAGCAGGAACGTGGTATTACGATTACCTCTGCTGCGACTACTACATGGTGGAATTATGCTGGAGATAAATTTAAGATAAACCTGATCGATACTCCGGGGCACGTGGATTTTACCGCAGAGGTAGAACGTTCGCTCCGTATATTGGATGGAGCTGTTGCTGCATTTTGTGCTGTAGGTGGTGTTGAGCCTCAGTCTGAAACAGTATGGCGTCAGGCTGATAAATATAATGTTCCGCGTATCGGTTATGTGAATAAGATGGACCGCTCAGGGGCAAACTTCTTTGAAGTAGTGCGTCAATTGAAAGACGTACTCGGTGCAAATCCTTGTCCGATTGTTATTCCTATTGGAGCGGAAGAAACATTCAAAGGACTGGTCGACCTGATCACTATGAAGGCTATTTATTGGCATGATGAGACGATGGGTGCAGATTTTACGATCGAAGAAATTCCGGCAAGTTTGCAAGAAGAAGCTGAAGAATGGCGTGAAAAAATGCTTGAAAAAGTTGCGGAATGCGATGATGCATTAATGGAAAAATTCTTTGATGATCCTGCTACGATTACGGAGGATGAAATACGTGCCGCTATTCGTAAAGGTACTTTGGCGATGCAAATCGTTCCGATGCTTTGCGGGTCTTCTTTCAAAAATAAAGGGGTTCAGACTTTGTTGAATGCCGTTTGTGCTTATCTGCCGAGTCCTGTAGATACTCCGGCTATTATTGGTCATGATCCTAATGATCCGGATAAAGAAATTGAAAGAAAACCGTCTTCGGAAGAGCCGATGTCTGCTTTGGCATTTAAAATAGCTGTCGATCCGTATGTGGGACGTCTTTGTTTCTTCCGTGTTTATTCAGGAGAAATTCCTGCCGGATCGTACGTGCTGAACACTCGTTCGGGAAAGAAAGAACGTGTATCTCGTTTGTTCCAGATGCATTCGAATAAACAAAATCCTAAGGACGTTATCGGTTGTGGTGATATCGGTGCCGGTGTTGGTTTTAAAGATATCCGTACCGGTGATACTCTATGTGCAGAAGATGCTCCGATTGTTCTTGAATCTATGGACTTCCCCGATCCGGTTATCGGTATTGCTGTTGAGCCTAAAACTCAAAAGGATATGGATAAACTTAGTCTCGGTTTGCAGAAATTGGCAGAAGAGGATCCAACCTTTACTGTTAAGTCCGATGAGGAAACAGGCCAGACGGTTATTAGCGGTATGGGTGAGCTTCATCTTGATATTATTATCGACCGTCTGAAACGTGAGTTTAAAGTCGAATGTAATCAAGGTCGTCCTCAGGTGTCTTATAAAGAGGCTATTACTCAACCGGTTGAACTTCGTGAAGTTTATAAAAAACAAACGGGTGGACGTGGTAAGTTTGCTGATATTATTGTTCGTGTAGAACCTGCAGATTCTGATTTTGAAGGCGGATTGCAGTTTGTCGATGAAGTCAAAGGAGGTAATATCCCCAAAGAATTCATCCCTTCTATCCAAAAAGGTTTTACTACGGCAATGAGAAACGGTGTATTGGCCGGATATCCGCTGGATCAGTTGAAGGTTACTGTAATTGACGGATCTTTCCATCCTGTCGATTCTGACCAGTTATCATTCGAGGTTTGTGCTATTCAAGCGTTTAAAAAAGCGTGTGAAAAAGCAAAACCCGTGTTGCTCGAGCCGATTATGAAGATCGAAGTTGTGACTCCGGAAGAAAGCATGGGTGATGTGATCTCTGACTTGAACAAGCGTCGTGGTCAGGTAGAGGGAATGGAATCAAGCCGTTCAGGTGCTCGTATCGTGAAAGCGAAAGCTCCTTTGGCAGAAATGTTCGGATATGTGACTTCTTTACGTACGATTACCTCAGGACGTGCAACATCTACTATGACGTTCTCTCATTATGCAGAGGTCAGCACAGCAATTGCAAAACAAGTATTGACTGAAGCTCAAGGACGCGTAGATTTATTATAAGATAATAAAAAAGTAGCAGGTTAGCGAATGACTCTTAACCTGCTGCTTAATATGTTTTTAATTTTTCAAATCAATAAAACACGAATGAGTCAAAAAATTAGAATTAAATTGAAATCTTATGATCATAACTTGGTTGATAAATCGGCTGAGAAGATCGTAAAGACTGTGAAAGCAAGCGGGGCTGTTGTAAGCGGACCTATACCTTTGCCTACACACAAACGTATTTTCACTGTAAACCGTTCGACTTTTGTCAATAAAAAGTCGAGAGAGCAATTTGAATTGTCTTCTTACAAAAGGCTGATCGATATTTACAGTTCTACTGCAAAGACTGTAGATGCATTGATGAAATTGGAATTGCCGAGCGGTGTAGAAGTAGAAATTAAAGTGTAATTTTTTAATTAAAGAGAAATGCCAGGATTATTAGGAAAAAAAATCGGAATGACATCCGTTTTCAGTGCC
>NZ_CEWDCG010000100.1:0-10500 GCF_982436375.1 Coprobacter sp.
CTATAATTGGATAAAATAATTGCTAACAATAAATATTATAGTAACTTTGCAGTATAAATCTAATAATAATAATTTAATATTTAACATGAATATGAAAAAAAAATCAAATTCAAAGCAAGATGGAAACGCTTTGCGGCATTATTTACGGAGTCTGCCGGTATGTGAATCTTCTAAAATGGCAAAAAGGCTGGCTGATGAATGTAAAGTACCTATTTACACTTTCAATAATTGGAGGAGCGGGTTGGTCCGTATACCAGAGTTGGCTAAAGATAAGATAGAAGAAATAGCGGGTCGTAAAATATTTAATCAAGAATAATCATGAATACAATTGCAAAACATTTTGTCAGTTATGAAAATAACCGTAGAAAGCACAAGTAAAATGATTACTCTAAATGGAGTTCCGGCACGAATATGGGAAGGATTTACCGAATCAGGGATTAAATGTCATTGCTATATTACCCGGATTGCCATTGATAAAGATGAGTCACGATCCGAAGAGTTCGAGAAGGAATTGAGCGAACAAAAGACTCCATCGGCAGAAATAGAAGCTATACCTATTCGTATGATATTGTAGTGTCCTGTTACAGTTTTCAGAGTTAAATTACTTTCGACATGAAAAAATATATTCATATCCCATCCAAACAAAAAATGCCTAAAATATCATATAGACATAGTCCGATCATGCAAGATACACCAAACCGATTTGAACTTAAAGATTTGTTTAAAACGGGAAAAGTTGATGTATCGAAATTAGCCTTTTGCGTTAATGTTTGCTATAATCTTGCCGATTTGATGGAAACCCTTGTTCTTGAGGCCGAATCAGAACTAAAAAAAGTAGGTTCGGATCTTGAATTGGAAATGCGCCATCCGATCGATCGTATGAAGATACACACCCGAGAGATGGTTAGGTTTGTTGATACCAGAACTTCCGAAAGATTTGCCGAGAGTTATGGTGAGACTTCAGATAAGCTTAAAGAGTTAATTATTGACTTTTATAAAAAACTACTTTAGAATGAGTGTTTTTGTAGATAAAGATCAAAGTGGACGAATCTCGCTTATGGAAATGTCTTATGGGGAAGCTGAAGTGTTATTACAGGCTTTGCGTTTCTATTTTGAAAGTAGATGGTTGCACACCAAATCTCCGGAAGAGCGGGAGATAAAGAGACTTATAAAAAATATAGAGGACATATTGCCCTCTATATTTTAAACCAAAAACTTTGTTTATGGAAACAAATGTCGGTGACAAAGATAAAAAAATTAACTGACCGATAACAAATAAGAATCAAATTATGAAAACCAAAACAATTGCAAAAGTAAATAACGTGGACATTGTATCTACAAATGACGAACAGATGGTAGCGATCAAACCTATATGCGAAGCGTTGGGAATTGACTACAAGGTGCAATGGCAAAAAATTAAAGATGATGAAGACCTCTCAGCAACTATGGTCCTTAACACCACAGTTGCAGCCGATGGAAAAGAACGGGAAATGTGCTGTTTGCCTGTCCGCTATATCTTTGGATGGTTATTCACTATCAATCCCGCAAATGTAAAGCCTGAAGCAAAAGAGGCTGTCCGTAATTACCGGAAAATGTATTATGATGTATTATATGAACATTTTTTCGGCTCACAACAAAAACAGCTTGAGCAAAACCAGATTGAAATAAACCTGTTGGAGAATATCGCCAAGCTCGACCAGCAAAAAGCGGCTATCAATTGTGAACTGTCCGAAATGAAAAGAAAGTTAAACCAACTCCGAGAGGAACGGTTGAAAAATGAACCTTCACTTTTCTAATATTTAAAATTTCCCGTCATAATGATACAAGTTTCCGATTTTATTGCTATGTTTGCACCATCCTCGCCAAAGGATATTATATTAATCTTTAAAAGAAGGGCTTTTTTATGTCCTATCGGAAGCATTGTATCTAAAGATATAAGGCTGTCAATTCCTATACGAGAGTATCCCTTCTTTATAGATTGTATACTTGTTCTTTGGCGAGACATTGGGAGGCGACAGCCTTTCTTATATTTATACATTTCAATTACATTCTCGTTTATGCCAAAGAACAGTGTAATTTGCAATGCAGGGAACAACAGTACCCGTACGGCAACGTCGGCACACGAAACGTGCACATCACTCACCTCATTCCAGACATTAGAAACCCTTATTCCCCAGTTGCACGAAGCCCGCATACGGTTCAGAAAGAACCGGGTGACGGGAGTGTTCAACATTACCGGGCGTTACACCACCATGAGCGCGCCTACCATAGAACAGCTTATCGATAATGTTCTCGAAAAACAACGGGAATACAGAGACTACATATCTGAAAGCAGAAAACGAAAAGCCACTCAAGCACCATGTATATAAGCGAAGATGATAAGAAAAAAAATTAAGACCGTACTTCTGATAAACTGGCCGAAGTGATCGGTCAGTTTACCACTTTGAGTAAGCACGGTACGGGTCAAGACCTTTTCGGGACTTGTCCCATTTGCGGGTCGGACAAGTTCGGGATTAATGAAAACAAACGGGTATTCCGTTGCCACAAATGCCAGCAAATCTCCGGAAAAACACCTATCGATTACCTGATGAAAGGAAAGAATTATTCGTTCCCCGATGCCCTGAAATGGCTGGCCGATTACTTTAATATCCTGCTTTCCGAACCACCTAAAAGAGAACCAAAGAAAAAGCTGAAGGACAAAATCTCCAGAGGGAAAAAGAAAGACGGATCGGCTCGGCAAAGCTACTGTGCCCGGATGCTTCAGGAGTCAGGACTGACGTTTGAGGATGTTACGGCTAAAGTATTTCATCAAGACAAGAATAAGACCGTTGCTCTGTCTCCGACCTTCTTTGCCGGTACGGTCGACAGTCACGGTAATATCGACCGCACCGGAGATGATGCTGTCATTGCCTATTATGACTTGGAGGGGCTACCCATTACTTACGAACAGAAAGATGCCAAAGGCCGGTTGACGGGAAAGACTAAAGAATATTTCCGCATCCGTTGGCAATTTCCCGACGAGCATCTGGATAAAGAGGGCAAGCCGTTTAAATATAAATCCCCATACGGAGCGGCGACATACGTTTATATTCCTGAACGTATCCGGGAGAGATATCGTAAAGCCGAGCCCATTCCCCGGTTGTTTATCCAAGAAGGAGAGAAAAAAGCCGAAAAAGCCTGCAAACACGGTATTATGAGCGTCGCCATTTCGGGTATCGGCAATATTGCCACCAACAAACGCTTGCCAGAAGATATTATTAAGGTCATATCCGTCTGTAAGGTGCAGGAAATAGTTTTCCTTTTAGACAGCGACTGGCAGGATATCTCGGCCAACATCAAAATAAATGACCGGGTCGACAAACGTCCACGAAATTTCTTTTACGCCGTCAAGAACTTCCGGGAGTATTTCCGTTCACTGAAAAACCGGGAACTTTACGTCGAAATTTATTTCGGCCATGTCCGGAAGAATCCGGCACAGGACAAAGGTATCGATGACCTTTTGGCCAACACTTTGTCGGGTAAGGAAAACGAACTGCTCGAAGACATCGATTACTGTATGAATGAGAAAGACTTGGCCGGTAAATATGTACAGTTTCATAAGATAACAACCTGCACCGACTACAAGCTGGAGGAACTCTGGTGTCTGCATTCACCGAACGAGTTCGCCAGGCTTCATAAAGATATTCTTAAAGACCTGCCCGAGTTCCTGATCGGGCGTAACCGGTGGCGATTCAACGATAAAGGGGAGTTGGAAAGCGCACAGCCCATCGAAAGCGATGAGAAGTATTGGGACGAAATCGAAAAACGGGACAGGGACGGCAATACCCGCATCACATACGAATTTAAATATAAGCGTTCCCGTATCTTTCTCCACAATCGGGGATTCGGACGGTATCAACGGTTGGATAATACCTTTGACTGGATACATCTCGACCCGCCTACCGTCACTACCGTACAGCCTTGGGAGATACGCGACTATCTGGAAGAGTTTACCGAAATGAATGCTCCGGAAGATGTTCTGGAAATGATCATCAAGGGCGGACCTCAATACCTCGGCCCGGACAAACTTTCCGGATTGCCCTTTATCGTCCCGAATTTCACTAAACCCGAACGGGATAAGCAGATGTTCTATTTTTCCAACATTTGTTGGGAAATTGTTCAGGATGGCGTCAAAGAGCTGCATTACTCCAACATATCGAACCATATCTGGAAAGACGAGCGCAACGAATCGTCCGTAACGCTGCTCAAGGCCCCTCTTATACAGGTCTCGCAAGACGCGGAGGGCAAATGGTCTTATATCATTTCTCCGGAAGGGCAACGGTGCAACTTTCTGCAATTTCTGGTCAATACCTCCAATTTTACCTGGCGCAAAAAGAGGATGATCGATGAAGGGAACTGCAATATAACGCTGGACACGGACGAAGAGTATGAGAATATCGTCCATTTGGTCTCTAAACTTTGTGCTATCGGTTACATGCTGATGGACTGCAAGGATAAAGCCAACGCTCGGGCGGTAGTGGCGATGGACGGTAAACAGAGCGAAGTCGGGGCCAGTAACGGACGTTCAGGGAAATCCTTGGTAGGAGAGGCGTTCAAGCATGTCCGTAAATCGGTAGTCATTAATGGGAAGAACTCAGAGTTGGCGAAAGATAATTTCCTTTGGGATGAAGTGACGGAAAAGACGAAGGTCGTCTTTATCGATGACGTACGGGCAGGATTCGATTTGGAATTTCTTTTTGCCAACATCACCGGAGATTGGACAGTAAATTATAAAGGAGGCCGCCGATGTACTTTTCCTTTCTCGCAATCGCCCAAGATATACATCACCACCAACCACGCCCTCAAGGGCGACGGCTCTTCTTTCCGTGCCCGGCAATGGATTATCGCCTTTTCAGATTATTACAACGATAACTTCTCGCCACTCGATGACTTCGGTCAGCTTTTCTTTGACGAGTGGGATTTCGAGCAGTGGAATCTCTTCTGGAACTTGCTTGCCACATGCGTACAATTGTATCTGAAACACGGATATGTCGCCTCTCCGGGCGAACGCATCGAGATCCGCAAGCTCCGGCAGGAGATGACCGAGGAATTCCTGTCATGGGCGGAAGAGTATTTTTCCGATCCGGCGAAGCGAAACGTCCAGCTCGTCCGCAAGGAACTGTACGACGCTTTTCTGACCTATGTCCCGGAGCAGCGCAAATATTGCTCTCCTACCGCTTTCAAACGCCGTATCATCAAGTATTGTGAATATAAAGGTTACCTGTTCAACCCGCAGAAGTATGACCGCATTACCGGACTGCCGATCTATCTCGATAAGGACGGCAATCCGGTAATCGATGACAAATCTTCCGGAGTCGAGTATTTCACCATCGGGGACGATAATTTCGTATCTGATGCTGCAACAAACAATGAGTTAACCGATTTTATAGAAGGTAACGAAGAATTATTATAAAAATGGAGCCTGATAATCGTATATATCGCCTTACTGACAAAAAGGAAATAGATGCTTTTGTGGAACAATATGGCTCGAAATTTCTTCAATTTAAAGCAGATGTATATACGAGACTTAAGGGACTACCTTCCGGTACATTTTTTAAACCCGTATGGATTGATATTTTTACCTTGGTAAAAAAAGAACATTTGTTATCAGCATTTATTAAATGTGCGTGTTTATTCATGCTTGAGAATAATACTATTAAAGAGTTTTGGGAGTTTGATGATCATTATCTGCATATAAGACATATCAAGGAAGATCCGGAAAAAGAAATAAATTACAGCGCAATACAAAGATGGTATGGAAAAAAGTAATAAAATCATGGTAGTAATAAGTCCTGACCCGGTTGTCCGCAATCGCATGTTGAAGCGGCTGATAGTCCGTCTCGGCTTTGCCATCACTCCGACCGACGCCGGCAAGCTCATAAAGCGGTCGGTACACGATATTGATTTGCCGAATGCCTATTTCGTTATCGCCGACTTGTACAACTTCAGAGCAAGCCCTATTACCACACAGCGACTGTATGAACTCGCAGCCCGTGGCATTGCCGTTGTCGTCGGAGTTAAAAAGTTACCGCCGGAATTCGAGTTTATTTGTACCGCATTTTATCCGGAATAAAGTAGTATTCATTAAGTACGCTATTTAAAAGAGATTTTTCTTTTTGAAAGATCTCTTTTTTTTTGCATTTCCCCTCGCACCCCTTAACCTGTAAACAGTCGCTTTCGGACAACAGTGCAACGCAAAAAAACGGGCGACATACAATATATATTCTTTATTCTTATATTTTTTACTTTTTGAAAAGTACCCCTTCAAAAAATGAGAAAAAAAATCGTGCTTTCGTGCGGAACGAAAAATATTCTTAATAAATATTTGATAATCAAAATATTATGCAAGCACGATTTTAGCACAGAATTAGCACGAATTGCACAAAACAAATCGTGCACGATTTTTTGTGCTCCGCACGAAATCTAAAAACGGTTTTGTGCTAAAATCGTGCTGATGTAATCGTTTGATTTTTAGTTATTTGTATTCTTGAATTGTACCGAAAAAGATTTTGCACGATTTTTTTCCTATGTTTTCCCAAGGGGTAGTTTGGGACGCATTTTCTCTTTTTAGCTGTCGATATTTGTCTTTTTGGATAATGTTTTGTATCTTTATATTTGATATTCAGTAATTTAACTATGATAAAAACCAGAATAGAAATTACACCTTATTTGGCCGAGTACCTTACTTGCAAGTTTTATGATCCCGAATCCGATGCCGTTCGAATTCCGGACACGAAAGATCTGTACCATACCATTTGGGATTTAATGTCGAAGCGACCGGATAATGCGGTCGATACCGGAAACCTGACGTTAGTGCTTCCGGACAGGCGGACGGGCAAAGATCCTGAATACTATAATTATTTGGGAGAACGGTCGGCACGTATTATCGACAAGCGGGTCAGGGTGATGTTCTATGCCGAGTTGCATGATCGTTTGGATGAGAACAAGCATCGGTACAATATCGAGTATATCGATACGGTACATCATTTTATGTGCAAATACAATATCACATCTATCAGTGAAGACGGCTTGCTGAAAAATTACTACCGCTGGAGAGACAATGAGCGGAAGAAGAAAGCCAAGCGAGATTATAAAAAGAGGTTAAATACACCTTGATTTATCTCCGACATAACGTATTATTTTGTCCGTTTTTTGCGGAAAAATAAACGGAATTTTAACGTAAAATAGAGAAGTGTTTAATTTACAATATATTACAATGAATGAAATTTGCAACATTTTACGAATTTATAAACTGTCTCAACTCAAGGCTGTGACAGAATCGGAGGTTATTCCCAAATCCGGAGAAAAACCGTTGACTGTTTATCCCGACCATTTAGATCTGGAACTGTCTCCGGATCAACAAGACGGCGGATTATTATATAAGATCGAGCAAACCATACCGGTTTCCAAGTTGCCGGAAGATGAAGCCGTGCTTTTCCCTATACCGACTCCCTCGATTATAGAGGGTGAGAATACGACCGGGGAAAAGGTCATCATCGGGACACCCGAATGCCCGGCATCGGTATATATCATTCCGCACCTTCAAAAAGACCAGCTTTCGGTTACCTGTTTGATGCAAAAATCCCCTTTTTAAAAGCCTTCTTGCCTTATTATAGTCCTTTAGAACCCTTGCTTATTACACGATATTCGTGGTAAATATACAAGGGATGAACGAAAATTCTTTATTACAGCTTCTTCTTTCACCTGCGCATAAACTCCTCTGTACCCAAGAAGAGTTTGTCGCCGCCATAATTTCATGTTTTCCCGTAGCTGCCCAAAAAAGTTTTGCAGACATTGTTTCCACTATCTCCAAAGGCTTTTACTCAGAACCTCTCACATACCGGGATTCTGTAAAGAAAGAACTGCAAGCGGTTTCCCGACAAAGCGAGATCTCCGTGACCGATGATTTCGGTTCGGATACTCTCGACCCGGACTCTTTGGCCTATCATCGCATCAAAGGGATGATACTTTCCGATGCCCGTTATGGTTTCTCGACAAAACAATTTGCCGAAGATCTTCTGACGGCCGATGCCAATCCTCATATTTCCTGCCATTTTCTGCATATCACCTCGGGAGGCGGTGAAGCGTGGTATCTCGATCGTGTGTCCGAGATACTGCGCACTCTCGATAAGCCGGTCTATACACTGATCGAAAAAGTGTGCGCTTCGGCAGCTTATTATATCGGTTGCCACGGGGAGCAAGTAAAGGCCGTTACACAAAATGACACTATCGGCAGTATAGGGACAATGGTATCGTTTTACGATATCCGCCCATATCTCGAATCTCTCGGATTGAAATACATTGAAGAATACGCCTCTAAGTCGAGACTGAAAAATAAAAAATTCAATGATTTGGTTGCAGGAAAACCAGAACAGTATATAAAAGAAGAGTTAGATCCGCTTCAAGTGCAGTTCGAGGCAGAAGTGCGCCGCTCCCGGTCTGCGTTGGCAGCATTAGACCCGGAACATCCTGTCTTTCTGGGAGAGTCTTTCGATGCTGTTCATTCCGTAGAAAACGGGCTGATCGATGGTATCGTTACCATGCCTGAGGCCATGAATGAAGCCTACGGACTCGGGAGAGAGTGGAGCAGGAAAAATAAAATGAGACATCAAGCCTATTCATTCATTTAATACTTCACAAAATGTTTAAAAAGCAATTTCAACAGATTATCAACTCGCTGGGATTAATGCAAAAAGCAAAAGACCGGCAACTTACCAAAGAAGATTGGGAGAGCATATCCGATTCGTATAAAGAGACCTATGGTGTCGATTTTTACGAAGACATGCAGCAGGCGAAAGAGAAAGCCGGTGAAGCCGACCGACTTTCCAAAGAGCATGCTCAGGCTCTTGAGATCCTGAATGCCATGGAGGAGAACACCGGTTCGGACAAGGAATCCGGTGATTTGCTGGAAAAAATGAACAAGTTTGCTGCCGGCATGCAGAAAATATCCAAAGAAAATGCAGATTTGAAAGCCGCACTGGATGCCATGGCGTCTGCCGCAGCTCCTGACGTTCCCGTGGCTACTGTACAAAAAAGGCTGTCTGTTTTTGGTCCAGGAAGCACCGAAAAGCATCTGTTCGGTATCGAAAACCCTCTGTTCGACATGTCCAAACGCTGGAATAAAATATCTGCCAATCCGGCTTTTGCCCTGACCTCAGACCCGGATGAAGATACCGACGGCCCGGCATTCCAGTCTGAGGTGCGTAATTTCGGTAAATCGATGGCTGCCCGATATCGGTATCTTAAAGAAAATAAGCTGCTCGACCCTAAGAAACTGAACGAAGGTTTCGGTTTCGATACGGCCGATCTCTCCAATGCCGGACTCGGCGACCAGTATGTCGTACTCCGTCAGGATGCCCTTATCGCACGTATTCTGACACTTGAGACCGTTTATCATATTTTCCCCCGCCGTTCGGGTATTCAGGACAGGGAACTGATGACGAACGCTTTCTTCAGCAAATTCTCTCAGGCATATCAGCCGGGCAAGGTGTGGAAAGGAGACGTCAAGCTCCAGCCGGAAATGGCGCATGTAGATGATGCGATGTTCAAAACACTGTTCGGGCCGATGAAAGAAATCGAACGTCAATATATCGGTTATCTGAACACCGATGGCTCCGATCCGATCAAATGGAGCATGATCGAATGGCAGCTTCTGAATATTTACACGGCTTTGGTCAATGAACAAAACGAGCGTCGGATTTTGGGCATTTATGTCAAACCCGAAGAAGGTAAGCCCGGCCATCATCTGAACGGATCTACCGGTTACGTATATACGCTTGTCCGTTATATCCATGAAAATAAACTATTGCCTCACTCCGATGACGCATATAACGCCTATACCAAGACGACCATGCTGGATGCCGTGCAGGAATTTGTCAGCGATGTGCGGGAGACGGTCGATAAAGGGCTGGATATCGAGAAGTTCGAGATACTTTTGAATAAAAACCATCGTTCATGGTGGCGTAAATGTATTCGTGCGCAACACGGTAAGGAGATGGATTTCAAGGGTGTCGATGGTCTTACCGATATTATTCCCGATACAACGATCAATATCCGCTGGGTTCCCAATATGGGACAGTTGAAGCTGATCTGTCTTCAGGAATCCGGAAACCAGCAATGTCTTGAGTTCGCTCCGGGTGAGATGTTATCGGTGAAGATAAAAGAAGATATGGAACAGGTAGTTTGCTGGTCGACCTGGAAAGAGGGTTTTTCCGCTTCTTACGTCGGACAGGCTTTCGATACTCCGACCAAACTGGTCGAGAACAACTATAAGCTGCAGCGGGTATTCATCAACAAACCGTGCGTCACCTTAGCCGACAAAGCTACATCGGCTGCGGCTAAAGACGGATTCTGGTTCGTTACTTCAGATAATACGGCGGCAACCGCATTGACCGATATTGCCGGTGCGGAAGAAGGAACGGCCTATATCATCGAATGTGGCGGGACAGAAAATGCAACGAC
>NZ_CEWDCG010000101.1:0-10461 GCF_982436375.1 Coprobacter sp.
AAAAAAAATTTCTTATTTCCCAATTTCTTAAAAAAGTTTTCAACTACTCTAAGAACCTAACATGATGATATTTCCTTATCGGAAAATTAAGACAGGTTATAACAAAAAAAACACATTAAAAATACCTTTTAACAGAGACATCAATAAAATAATGATACTTCAAGCTATCAAATTTTCCACATCGAGAACTATTTCAAAAAAAATAAATTTATTATCGATACACAAATTTACCCTCTTTTCCGTACATTTTTACCTACCTGTTTCCACCCTGCATTCGTATGTTTGTTATCAAAATTTTAACTACTAAATTTAATATCGAATGACAATGAACAAACATTTATTGCTGATTATCCTGTCATTTATCACATGGATAACACCTGTAAAAGCAGAAGATCTGAAACTCTGGTATGATCGCCCCGCCGATTATTGGGTGGAAGCCCTTCCATTAGGAAACGGAAGATTGGCCGCCATGGTATACGGTACAATTCTACAAGACACGATCCAAATTAATGAAGATACTTATTGGTCAGGAAGTCCGTATAATAATGCAAATCCCAATGCGAAAACACATTTAAATCAAATTCGAGAATATATCAATGACGGAGAATATGCCGAAGCTCAAAAAATAGCACTGGCAAACATTATTGCAGACCGCAATATTACCGGGCACGGCATGATTTATGAATCTATCGGTAACCTGCTATTAGATTTTCCGGAAAGCCATAAAACTCCAACAAATTATTATCGAGAGTTAGACCTTTCCAATGCAATAGCGAAAGTAACTTACACAGTTGACGGAGTAGATTATACACGTGAAGCATTTACATCATTTACCGACAATTTGATTATCATCAAAATTTCCGCATCAAAACAAGGAATGGTAAATTTTAACACATCTTTTGTAGGACCGTTGAAAAGCAACCGAGTCAAAGCATCTACAGAAATCGTCAGTGGAACAAATAATACGATAAGAGTAAAAAATACACCTGGCAAAACTGCTGAAGAAAATATTCCCAATCTTTTAAGACCGACAACCTATATTAGGGTAGTGGCTGAGGGAGGAACTCAATCGGCAGACAGCAGTAATAAAATACTAAAAGTCTCTGATGCCGACGTCGCTTACATATACATCTCATCAGCCACAAACTTTATAAATTATAAAGACATAAGTGGAGACAGCGATGCAAAAGCACTTTCCTATTTAAACAAGTTCGACAAAGATTATGAGCAGGCAAAGAATGATCATATCACCCGATATCAAGAGCAATTCGGACGAGTTTCTCTTGACCTCGGAAATAATAGCGTTCAAGAAAAGAAACCGACAGATAAACGTATCGAGGAATTCTCCAACACAAATGACCCGTCATTAGCATCTCTCTATTTTCAGTTCGGACGTTACTTATTGATATCCAGCTCTCAACCGGGATCACAACCGGCTAATTTGCAAGGTATATGGAATCCGAATGCAGGACAATATCCTGCATGGGACAGCAAATATACGACAAACATAAATGTAGAAATGAACTATTGGCCTGCGGAAGTAACCAATTTGAGTGAATGTCACCAACCGTTTCTTGAAATGGTGAAAGATGTAAGCGTCACCGGACAAGAATCTGCAGAAACGATGTATGGTTGCAGGGGATGGACACTTCATCACAATACCGACTTGTGGCGCTCCACAGGCGCAGTCGATAAAAGTGCCTGCGGAATATGGCCGACATGTAATGCATGGTTCTGTTCTCATCTTTGGGAACATTACTTGTTTACCGGAGATAAAGAATTTTTATCCGAAGTTTATCCTATACTCAAAAGCGCCTGCGAATTTTATCAAGATTTCCTTATTACCGACCCCAAAACAGGATATAAGGTCGTCTCTCCGTCAAACTCTCCGGAAAATCATCCGGGACTGTTTTCTTATGTCGATGACAGCGAAAAAAAACAGAATGCCGCACTTTTCAGCGGAGTTACAATGGATAATCAAATGGTTTTCGACTTACTTAAAAACACGATCGATGCAGCCGAAATTCTCGGTAAAGACGCCGACTTCGCAGCAGATCTGAAAAAGTTGAAAGATCAACTGCCCCCTATGCATGTCGGAAAATACGGACAACTACAAGAATGGCTTGAAGACTGGGACAGAGAAACTTCCGGACACCGTCATGTATCCCATTTATGGGGAATGTTTCCCGGTAACCAAATTTCGCCATATACCAATCCTCAACTGTTTCAAGCAGCAAAAAAATCTTTAGAAGGAAGAGGCGATGCAAGCAGAGGATGGTCTATGGGCTGGAAAGTATGTCTATGGGCGAGACTCCTTGATGGAAATCATGCATATAAATTGATACAAAACCAATTAAAATTGAAAGACCCTAATGCAACAATTGATGATCCCGACGGTGGTACTTATGCAAACATGTTCGATGCACATCCACCTTTCCAGATTGACGGAAATTTCGGATGTTGTGCAGGTATTGCCGAAATGTTGTTGCAAAGCCATGACGGGACAGTGCATCTATTACCTGCCCTACCCGACGCATGGTCTGAAGGAAACGTAAAAGGATTAAAAGCTCGTGGAGGTTTTGAAATTGTCGATATGCAATGGAAATGGGGAGAAATTGTTTCGGTAACGATAAAATCCAGTATCGGAGGAAATTTGCGCATTCGTACGGCAACTCCGTTAAAAGCTAACGGAAATTTCACATTAAGTGTTGCCACAGGAAACAACAGCAACCCGTTGAATTCTGTTTACGAAATTCCCGATCCAATTATCAAAGACGAATCTAAAATTCCGGAATTAGTATTACAAGAAACAACAGTATACGATCTTCAGACAGAAGCCGGGCAATCTTATACATTAGTTCCTGTCAGCAACATCTATGAATGGACAGGATCTTCATCTTCGACCTGGAATGAAGCAAATAACTGGAATCCGGTAGGAGTTCCCGGAGATAAAGATTTAGGCATCGTCAACAGCGGAGAAATCGATATTAACGGAAATTCTTTTGCCGGAAGTATCAGCATACACGAAAATTCCATTGTCAACATATCCAAAACATCAGAATTAAAAGGCAACTTATCTTTTGAAGGCGGTTCTGTAAAGAATGATCAAAACGGAGTTATTTTCACTGCCGGAAGTGCATCTATCGAAAATAACACGAATTTTCAAATAACAGGTACTTTAATACTTGCAACTTCGATTTCAGGAGAAGGCTCTATCGATAAAAAAGGTTCAGGAACACTAACTATACAAGGCGACAACAGTAACTTCAGCGGGGATTTGAATATCAATGACGGTGAATTAGCTGTTTCGGGTATGAATGCAGCAGGAACAGGAAACATCAAAATCGAGAATTCTGCCAAACTGACCGTAAAATCTGACGATTGTCTTTTTCATAAAACTAAAATAGAGGTAGCAGAAGGAGGAAAAATCAACCTCAGCGCAAACATTTCTTTAAGTGAAGTCTATACAAATAACAATCTGCTCGCCGAAGGGAAATATACAGCATCATCACTACCTGCATATTTGGAAGGAAACGGAACGTTGACAATCACACATCCTCAATATCCGTTTATATGGACTCCTAAAGATAATAAAAAATGGAATGTGGCGGCCAATTATACTCCCGCCATATTGCCCACAGAAGGAGACACCGTAATCGTTGAATCGGAAATAGAAGCTGAAACAGCGAGTTTTCCGGTAATAATCTATCTGAACAGTGCCAATATCAGGTTAAGAAAAGATACTGAAATCAAAGAATTATATATGGCAGGCGGCACTAAACTTAACTATGCAACCAGTGGAAGCGGTTTCTCTCTGAATGCTCCGATCCATATTAATGGAGAAATAAATCTGCAATTAAGTGGAGGTGAGATAAATGCAATGACTTTTCCCGGAAACATCGATGGAAGATCTACCGTAACGATAGATAATAGTTCGAACAGCATAACTGAAGCCAGTATTGTTTTAAAAGGAAATAATTCGGAATTTTCAGGAATATGGAATATCACGAACAGTCCTCGTACCGAAGGTTCTTCTATCTGTATATCAGGGGAAGGAGCAAATGCTTT
This sequence comes from Coprobacter sp., assembly GCF_982436375.1. NCBI lineage: Bacteria > Pseudomonadati > Bacteroidota > Bacteroidia > Bacteroidales > Barnesiellaceae > Coprobacter > Coprobacter sp. Next base: position 4,069 of record NZ_CEWDCG010000101.1, read on the forward strand.
CGGTGCTTCAGAAATACAAGTAGGTGCTGGAAACAAGGTTATATTTAAACATGCAAACGCCGCAGGAGAATCGACTACATTATCCCTTCTTTCCGGAGGTAAAGCTGTTATGAACACAAACGGTATAGTAGGCAAATTGATTTTAAACGATACAGAATATACGGAAGGAACATTCGATGCAAATTCTCATTCTGAATTTTTCGAAGGTAATGGGACACTGACTGTAAAAGGGAATACTTCCGATATTAAGGAAGAAACCGTCCAAAACGGGAATCAGGCCAATTACCGGAACGGCATTCTATCACTGCAATATCCTTGTGAAAATTTATGTATTTCAGATATGCAGGGAAGAATTCTTCTTGATAAAATCTATGGACAGCAATTTTCGATAAAACTGAATAACGGCATCTATCTTATAAAAGCCGATAGCCAGATCATCAAACTAATCGTAAAAGAATAACACCCTTTTTTGTGCTCGTGTAAAACGAGCACAAAATTATTATCATTAACTTTAGAACTTTACTGTATGAATATTAAAAAACTTTTTGGAAGCATCGCTTTTTTAAGCTCTCTGCTACCTCAAATCTACGCAAAAGAAATCAATGTTACCACTCAAACTTTCAATGAAGCTTATACTCTAGCCGAAAGCGGAGATATATTATTGATGAGCAGCGGAACATATAATAAGCAAATATCTTTTCCCTCAGACAAAAGTATTACTTTAAAAGCGGAAAAAAATGCAGAAGTGGTTATTACTTTCGACATAACGGGAAATGACGATACATCTGAAAATGGAGGAGGATTGATCTTCGATGGCGTAAAAATAAACCGTTCGGCAGATTATTTTATAAGCGGAAATTTCGGAAATATATCTACTCTGGAATTCAAGAATTCAGAAATTACGAACATTGGACGTTGTCTATTACGGACAAGCAATGAAGGCACGATAAACAACATAGAATTCGAAAATTGCTTAATCCACGATTGTGGAAATAATGGATGGAATTTTTTATATCCTAAACATATCGTCAAAAAAGTATCTGTAAAAAATTGTTCGCTGTATAATTATTTAGGCGAAAGCTTTTTCTCTCCTACCGGATCGGACAATAACAATATATTTACTTTTATTTTTGAGAACAATACGGTTTACAAATGGTCTAAAGATACGAAATACGCTATTTGCAACACGGCAAAAAATTACAGTACAAATTCTATTTACAATTTCACAAACAATATTATCAATGAACCGGGAGTAAGCGGCAAAACACCATCGATTCTAAATGCAACCGGAGGAACACTTACTGCCGAAAAAAACCTGATTGTCAACTATGGCGGGTATAACCGGACAGAGACAATAAACGATATTACTTTAGAAAGCTTAGGATTAACCACTATTGGATTTCCCGATGCCGCCAACGGTGATTTTACTATTTTATCAAGCTCTCCATTAGCTACCGCAGGAAAAGACGGCAAATGTGTGGGAGATGCAAGATGGATCAAGAAGGTTACATCTCCTGCACAATTTTCAGCAACGGTAATGCCGGAAAATGCCGGAAGCGTCTCTCCCACAAACGTCACTTTTAATCAAGGTGATCCGGTCACAGTCACCGCTACCGAGAATTTCGGATACTCTTTTAAGCAATGGGAAACAAAAAACGGGGAAATCTTATCGACAGAAAATCCTTATTCTTTCAATATCGAAAATGATTTAGAGATAGTCGCTGTATTTGACAAACTGACCACTTACACATTTACTGTAAATAAAGATGGGGCAGGCGCTCAATGGGGAATAGTAAATCTTAATCCCGAACCGACTGACGGAAAATATATCGAAGGTACGATCGTAACCATGACCATAGAGACTAATCCTATTACATCTTTCCTGCAATGGGAGGACGGTTCGAGCGAAAATAAACGTACGGTTAAAATCAATGGAGATAAAACTTATACCGCAACTTTCGACAAAATCCCATTTATCGTAGGCTGGGACTTGGAAACAAGCGAACCAAGAGGAGAACGTCCGGCCGACTATGCCGCCACAACAGACAATAAGGGATTACTTTCCTTATATAATGGAGATGGAAGTACGACAAACTGGGGAGGAAGTACTCGTACCTTCGGAGGTATCACTTATAACTGTGCACGACGTTATACCGATTATGCCTCAATGAATAATCCCCGTTATTTTCAGGCTAAATTTTCAGCAAAAGACTATGTAAATATAAAAGTAACTTCCTTAGTTGCTGCAGACAACGCATGCGTACACAAAACGCAAAAAATGCAATATTCCCTAAACGGAAACGATTTTACAGATTTAACAACTATTACTATGGAAGAGACCAGTGCAAATTGGGAAAAAATGGAAGCTTTTTTACCCGAAGAAGCTGAAGGAGCAAATATGGTATATATTCGTTGGGCGGCAGATGCGACAAGCGATTTGATCGGAACTCCGGGAAGTAGTGATACCGAAGGCTTCTATTTAACAAATATTTTTGTCTATGCCGATAATTCCAGCATCGATGATAAAGAAGCGCCGATACTACTATCGACTTCTCCTGAAAACGATTCTAATACGGCATCTGCAAACGGAAAAATCGTTTTATCTTTTAACGAACAAGTACAAGCCGGTACAGGAGAAATAGAATTTAACGGTTCTGCTATCGAACCGATATTCGGAAGCAGTACAGCATCCTTTGAATACAAAGGTCTCGAGTATAATACATCCTATACTTTTACCGTACCAGCCGGTGCAATTACCGACCGTGCAGGAAATCCATTTGAAGGCGTTACATTGAATTTCACGACAATGAATCGTCCCCAGCCGATTACACGGGTATTTGATGCCGTAGTCGCAGCAGATAAAACCGGAGATTATGAATCGGTGCAGGCCGCAATAGACGCTGCTCCGGAAAACAGAACTACTCCTTATTTGATATTCATTAAAAACGGATCTTACGAAGAACAAGTCGTTATTCCCTCTGACAAACCGAACATACACCTTATCGGTCAAGATAAAGAAAAAACAAACATACATTTGAAAATCAATGTTCAAAGCGAACCGCAAGAAGGGTCACAATGGTATCAGAACGACACGGCAGCATGGAAATATTCGGTACATAATCCCGAATCTCCGACATACCAAATGGAAGGAACTGTTGTCAGAATAAATAGTAACGACTTCTTTTCCGAAAATATTTCCTTCATTAACGACTGGGGTGTAGAACGCCAAAACGGACCGCAATCATTAGCTATGATGACAAAGGGTGACCGCATAACTTTTCATAATTGCAAATTCCGCTCTTACCAAGATACATGGATGACTCCGGGAAACACCGGATACCGTCATTATGTAAAAGGATGCTATATCGAAGGAGCTGTCGATTATGTCTATGGAGCTGGAGATTGCTTATTCGAAGATTGCACATTATACAATGTCAGAAGCGGATCGGTCATCACTGCTCCAGAGCATGAAAAAGGAACTCAATGGGGATATGTTTTCGATCACTGTACCATCGATGGGAATGAAGCTTCGAACGATGGCAAAAACAAATTAGGACGACCTTGGCATAATAACCCGATTTGCGTATGGTTAAACACGACCATGAAAGTAGGAATTGCTCCGGAGGGCTGGAGTGAAATGGGAGGAATACCCGCCCTATTTGCAGAATATAACAGTATGGATATAGATGGAAATCCCGTAGATCTAAATAACAGAAGAACATTTTATACAGGTACTGACGAAGGTATGGAAGAAGGCGGTGAGTGTAAAGCTGAACTTTCTGCCGATGAAGCAGCCCGCTATACCTATGAAAATATCGTCAGCGGCAATGACAACTGGAATCCTCGCAGCTTAATAGAAACAATAGGCATACCGCAAAATGTAACGATCTCAGAAAATGTGCTTAGTTGGGAAGCCGTACCTTATGCCATCTGTTACGTAATACTTCGCAATAATGAAGTAATCGGATTTACTACCGAAACATCTTATACCGATGCAGCAAGTAAAGACAACGACGAATATTGCATCCAGGCCGTCAACGAAGCCGGAAGTCTCGGAGAAAAATCGGAAAATGTGAATAAAGGAACTTCGGCTATCGATAAATCCGAAAAAAGCTCTTTTAACGTAACAGTATCAAACGGAAAAATACATTTGTCCGGACTTTCCTCAGGAGAAAAGATAACTGTATTCTCATTAAACGGTGCAATCATCTATGATACCGTAACAATTGAAAACTCATGTTTTATAAACTTATCTGTTCGAGGAGTTTATCTGATTAAAGCAGGAAATGAAATAAAGAAAGTTATTCTTTAATAACAGAACAATAACAAACTTTACGTTTCCATAAAAATGGGCTGCCCTCAAAAGACAGCCCATTTCTCACTTAATTATTAAAATTTTACCGTATCAATATTTTCAGAGTACAAGAATTCCCGTCAATTACCGCTTTAGCGATATAAATACCTTTATTAAAATCATTCAAAGAATATAAACCGGCTTGAGGTGCATCAATAATTTGCAACAAACTTCCTGAAAGAGAATAAAGTTTTACCTGTACAGGAGTCTTAATTCCTTTTAACAGAATAGAATTACAGGCTTGATGCAAAGATGCTCCACTTACTTGAACAGCCTCTGCCGAATCGGTAATATCATCCAGATTCGGAACTTTATAATTTTGCTCGCCCTTATCTAATTTATAATAAAATGCTACGCTAAAATTATAAAGCGGATAAGGCTGATCGTATATAATCTCTCCCGACTGCGTTTTCGGTTCATAATCAGGTCTCAAAGTCACATAGTTATCATTTTCTTTATCACGAGGATAGAAATAAGAGTTATCAGGATTTTTCTTATCATGATCGATATATTTGTAATAAGCCTCATAATCATCACTATCACGCAAATTACCATGTCCGCCGTTTGCTCCATCTCCGGCATAATTTACTTCAATTACACCGCTCAAATCCTGAGCACAAGTCAAATAAACGCAATCTCCTTCTATCCGGATATTCGTTATTGTCTGTTGTGCGTTATCATTATATACTCTAAAACCATAATCCGTTTTCTTTTGTACTGTCCAATCGTCCAACACCAAAGGTAATTTCGGAACAAGGAAGCGAATTTTTATCTCTTTAGCATTATCCGTACGGGAGATTTCTATCGGCTGCAAAGGAACAAAGCGTTGCCCCAATACCTTCGTACGGTAATATGCTTTGCCCAACATCTCGCCATACCAACGGTAACCGTTCGCATCAAGATGACCCCCTCGGTCTGTCATCGGATACACCGGACCGGCACAAATCATATCCTCATTTTCATTAGCGGTTTCTAATTGAGCCATACCTATTTCCAAAGTTTTCCCCCGAGTATATTGCGCGCCGGTCTGGTAAGTGATAAACAAAGGTTTCTCATTTTGAGCATAACTGTTTATAACATCCTGCTGCATGTCATTCTTCAATTTATACAACAACGCTTTATATTCATTCTTATCAGTTGTATTGGGTACACCCGGAGTCAATCCCTTTTCAGAATCCGAAGTATAATTATATTCTCCTTGCATCCAAATAATTGCCGGACAAGAAATCACGCTGTTCAGTTCCCGAGAAATTTTAGCCCCGTAAAACATCGCATATTTAAAATCATTATATAAATATCCGTTGGTACAATGTTTTGAAAGCTGTTCTATCGTCTTGCCTCCCGTACCGGTAGAAGTCGCTACATATTTTACATCAGGGTCATTCAATTTTAAACGAAGATGATTCACCGCTGCAACGATAGGACATTCGGCAATTCCGCCATTTTTAGTCTTAGCCGAATTTTTATCCGAAATAGCCAAAGATGCTTTTAATGGATTAAACTTATCAAAAGTCGTATTCCCGAGATTTATCCAAACCTGATCTCCGATCATATAATTACCCTCTAAAGATTCGGTAGACATAGAAGGATAAGACTGATGCCCGGTAGAAAGACTCTGACCGTATATTATAAAATGCTCATAAACCGACGATTCTCCTTCTCCGCCACCGGGAGTCAGCGGCGTCTCGATCGCTCCTGATGCACAACGTCCGTCAGCAAAAGAACGTACAGCACCCAATTGATCGGTCATAATGCCCAAATCCTGCAAAAATTCAGCATTCCCCTGACGATATGCCGGAGAAGTGGTATAAACCGGGACACTGTTTTGCGTGGCAATATATTTATCCGGATCGATAGCCAATCCCGCAATCGATCCGCTATTATAATTTATATAATTCTCATTTTCGAGAGGAGAAGTATATCCATGATCAGCCAACAAACGTCCCAAAAAAGAATTTTTAAGATTAAAATTCTTCCCGTCTATCAGATAAGAATCATTACTGTTATATTCTGCAAATAGGGCGGGTATTCCTCCCATT
>NZ_CEWDCG010000102.1:0-10424 GCF_982436375.1 Coprobacter sp.
CAAAACTAAAATGTCCCCTCCGAAAAGTTATAGATTGTAACTATGACATTAAAAAGGGTCGTATCATTACTCAATACAGAGCTTGATACGACCCTTTTTTAGCCTTTTGAGGGCGCTCAAATTTCAAATTATAAGTTCATATCTTCAAAAATTGAGTTTTGACACACCCTCCTGAACTTAAATTTTCTAATAAAATTTAAACAGGCTCTTATTTATTCAATCCTTTTGCACTTTGTACAAGACGGACAAATTCGGCACGGTATCCTTCCGGATCGAAAGAAAGACCTTTATTGGCAGTCTCGATGACTTTGTCATAAGTAGCTTCGCCTTTGAAATCCGAGTCTTTGAGTAGTTGAGCGAACATGGCGACTGCCGAAGCGAACCGGAAATCCGGTGATACGTTATCTTTACCCATATCCGTTACGCTCTTTTCTATTTTTTTACTTTTTTCTTCTTCCGGAGTTTTGTACCGGAGTTTCACGGTCAGTAGTTCCGAAGAGTTGCTTGTTTGCGTGTTTATATTCGTTTCGGTCTGGTATTTCAACGGATCGATACTTCCCGGAATATTACCTGATATTCCGGTGGGGATGATTTCATAAAGGGCTGTGACCGTGTGTCCTGCACCCATTTCTCCGGCATCCTTAGTATCATCGTTAAAATCTTCATTATTCAGCATTCGTGTTTCATATCCGACGAGACGGTATGACTGTACCTTTGCCGGATTAAATTCTACTTGCAGTTTTACATCTTTGGCGACAGCATACATCGTACTGCCGAATTCGTTTACCAAGACTTTGTTCGCCTCTTGAATATTGTCGATATAAGCGTGATTGCCATTCCCTTTTTGAGCCAGTATCTGCATCTTGTTGTCTTTATAATTTCCCATTCCATAACCTAAAACAGTCAGGAAGATTCCGCCTTTTCGTTTCGATTCGATCAGGTTCTCCAATTCTGTTTCGCTGGATGCGCCGACGTTAAAATCTCCGTCGGTGCAGAGTATGATCCGGTTGTTCCCTTGTGCGATAAAGTTTTTCTGAGCAATACGATAAGCTTCTTTTATGCCTGCACCTCCGGCGGTTGATCCTCCCGCAGTGAGAGTTTCGAGAGCATCTTTGATTTTTTGTTTTTCATTTCCCGGAGTAGAAGGTAGGGCGACCCGCGCATCTCCGCAATAGGTGACGATGGCTACCCGGTCTTTTTCACGCAGGTTGTTCACCAGTAGCCGCAGAGAGGATTTTACGAGTTCGAGACGTGTCGGTCCGAACATAGAACCCGATACATCGATCAGAAATACGAAATTCGATGCCGGGAGGTTTTGGTTTTCGATTTCCCGGGCTTTTAATCCGATTTGTACCAGACGATGAGTTTTATTCCACGGGCAGATACCGACTTCCGTTGTGATTCGTACCGGATCATTTCCGGTTGGTTTCGGGTAATTATAATTGAAGTAATTGATCATCTCTTCGATGCGTACGGCATCTTTCGGAGGCATTTCACCTTGGTTGATAAATCTTCTTATATTGCTGTACGAAGCAGCATCCACATCGATAGAGAATGTCGATAGGGGATCTTTGACGGGAGATTTGAATCGGTTTTCGGCATTATGGTTGTACTCTTCCCGGTTTGCATATCGATCGTAGATAAGCGCCGGCATACCGAGACTTCTGACCGCCATTTGTTTACTACTGATTGCCCGGTTACTTACTTCATCCGACGTTATGACACATTCTTCCATCAACAAATTGTTGTCAGGATATAGTTTGACATCGATTATTTTTCGGTTGGCTTTTACTTTCTGGGTTTTATATCCGATATAAGAAAAACGGATGATGTCACCTTGTATCGCTTCGATCGAATATTTTCCGTGTTCGTTTGTTACTGTTCCTTTCCGGCTTTTTTCTATCGAAACATTTGCTCCGATAAGTGGCTGATCATTTTCATCGGTTACTGTTCCCGTTACGGTCAAGGATTGAGCGGATAGTCCGGAAATCCAGATAACGCACAAGATTGTGCTAAATATCGACTTAATTTTAAGGGTTTTCATAATGTACAATTTTAAAAGTTAGATAATACGTTATTTTTGTTGTTTGCTATATAGATGTTTCGGCTTGCCATAATTCCATAAACGGGATGAAAAAAATTTTTTCTTTTGTCGTTTTGAACTGTAACCCTTATCTTTACCGAAAAATCAAATCGACGTTTTTTAAACCGCACATATCGTCTTTGCCCGATGAAGAGTTGCTTGCTCGGTATAATAGAACGGGTGATACGAAATATTTCGGCGAACTGTATAACCGTTATATTCCGTTATTGTACGGAGTCTGTTTGAAATATCTGGGAAATGCCGAGAAGGCAGAAGATGCCGTAATGCAGCTTTTTGAGGAGTTGACCGAAAAAATAGGACGGTATGAGATTACCCTATTTCGTACATGGTTATATAGCGTGGTAAAAAATCATTGTTTTCAACTCTTACGGAAAGAAGAACGGGAAATTCCGGTGAATTTTGATGCCGATTTTATGGAATCGGCGGATATCGTGCATCTATTAAGTGACGATGAGGAGGATTCTCGTTTGCCGGCGTTGCAGAAATGTATGAGGCAGTTACCTCCGCAGCAGCGAGAATGCATCGAATTGTTCTTTATGCAAGAACAGTCGTATGCTGATATTGCAAGTCGGACAGGTTATTCTTTGAACCATGTAAAGAGTTATATCCAGAATGGGAAAAGAAACTTGAAAATTTGTATCTTAAAACAGGGTGACGAATGAATTTGAAGCAATACATACGAGGCCGGAGAAGGGGCAAGGCTGCCCGGGATTTGGAGAAGGAAGCGTTGAACGACCCTTTTCTGAATGATGCGATCGACGGATATGATGCCGTACCGGGCGACCATTCTCGTCATTTGGAGAATTTGCATCGTAAAGTTTCCCGTTCGTCATTAGAGAGGGCCGATTTTCGTCGTTTAGCAGGTTTGGTTGCCGGGCTTTTGATTCTGTTTGCGGTCAATTTCTTTTCTTACCGAAAAGAAAAAGTCGAAATGACGGCAATGGATACTACTGCCGGACAAGCGGAGGCTGTTTGGGCGGATACGGGAAAAAGTGTCGAGACTAAAATCGTTCCGCCCCTGATCGCTGAGGCAAAAGAGAAAGAGACCGAACAAATACTCCGTAGTGATGATGAAATAAAAAAGGCTCATAATGCCCCTGTTATCCGACAGAAAAATAAAGAGGGTGTGGTTGAAGAGTCTTTGGCGATGAGTACAGATGTCGTTTCGGAAGATGAGGTGAGACTTGCCGATGCACCGAAAGACGAGGTAAAAGTCATGGCTATGAGTAAACGTGCTGTTGCTGCAGCACGACCGCTTGTTACTGCTGCTCATGAAGCGACCGGGATTGTTACCGATGAGTCGGGTAACCCTTTGGCAGGAGTTGCCGTACAGATAAAAAACTCAAAAACAGGGGTTGTTACCGGATCGGATGGCAGATTTTCGATACCGGTCTCAGGAAAAGATTCTTTACAATTTTCATTCGTAGGATTTGAAACTGCTTCAATCTGCGCCGATCCGAATTCTCCTATGTCGGTTGTCCTATCGGAAAATCCGATGGCTTTAAGCGAATCGGTGATAGTAAAATCCAGCGGTTTAGAGCCGATCGTGGGGTGGAAAGAGTTCCGTAAATATCTGAAACGGGAGATGCGGCTTCCGGCAGATACTTGCCGAAATATTTCGGGTAAAGTATCTTTGGCTTTCGAAATAGACATACAAGGTCGTCCGGTAAATATCGAAGTTAGAAAATCTTTATGTCCTTCATTAGATCGAGAAGCGGTCCGATTATTGAAAAGCGGTCCTATATGGCAGGGTAGCGCTAAGGTCGGACAAGTCGATATCCGGTTTAAATGATGATCGGGGAAATTAATTCCGGTCTTGGATTAAAAAAATCAGAGTTTCTCTACGCTGAATGCCGTTATTTGTGCCCGGTTTTCTAATAACCGTATTCCGAAATATCCTTTTTCATACGGTTCTTTATCTTCCAGTCGGAAAAGTTCTTCACCGTTTACCGAAAATTGTGAGACACCGTCCTGCACCGTGATAACGACATTATACCAGTTGTTCGGCTTCAACAGGTGTTTTTCGTCTGTATATTCTTGTAACAACGGTTTTACTCGGTTATCGTCCTCTGTACCATAGAATTTCCCGTGATATTTCCGGAAACGGGTTGTCGTATTGTCATTCCCTCCGTATCCTACATAATAAAGATTCAGAGAGTTATAATTTTTGAATATACCGTGCCGTTCTTCCGACCGGAAGAAAAGCGAATCGGGATGCAAAGGATCGGATGCGGCCCAAAAACAGTTCATGTCGGCGAGCCGGTCGCTTTCTCGTCCGTCCATGCGCAGAGATATGGAGTAGGATATTTTGTAGTTACCCGAAAGTTCCCGGTTATACCACATGGTGAGACCTTTGGGAGAAACGATCTCTAACGTATCGTGCAGGAATGTAAAGCTTGCCGAGTCCGATTCATCTTCGATGACCCATTCGGAAAGAGGAAATCTTTCGTGGTTTTCTCTGTTCTCGTTATTATCCGTATTCTGTTTTTTCGGTTGACAAGCCGGTAAGATTAATAAACATAATAGAAGAAGAGATAGGCTTGAGGCAAGTCTGTGTTTCATAAATATCCGTGTTTAAGAAATAACATGATAACCTTCCCGAATCAGCTCCTGCCGGATTTTTTCGATGTGTTCGTGATTGCGGGTTTCCATAACGACTTGCAAATAGCAGCCTGTTATGTCTTTGCTGCCCGCCCGTTCGTGATGGACCGAAATAACATTAGCCCCCATTCTGGCAATAATTCCGGTTACGCCGACCAATTGACCGGGACGGTCTACCAGCTCTACCGTAAGCGTATAAGATCTTCCGGTTTTGAGAAGCCCTCGGTTGATGACACGGGAAAGAATCGTTACGTCGATGTTCCCGCCGGATACAAGGCATATCACCTTTTTCCCTTTGACCGGAACTTTATTGAACATGGCGGCTGCCACCGATACAGCACCAGCTCCTTCGGCTATCAGTTTCTGCTGTTCGATAAGCGTCAATATTGCCGTAGAGATTTCATCATCGGTTACGGTAACGATCCCATCGACATATTTGTTGCAGATGTCATAGGTATGAATACCCGGTTCTTTTACGGCGATACCGTCGGCAATTGTCGATACCGAGTTGAGACGTTCTATTTTCTGATTAGTTATAGAATTGAGCATACTGGGAGCTCCGCTTGCCTGTACACCGTAAACTTTAACGTTGGGCTTCAGCGATTTTATGGCAAAAGCAACACCGGAAATCAGTCCTCCGCCACCGACAGGGACGATCACTACATCTACATCGGGGAGTTCTTCTAATAATTCGAGTCCGATAGTTCCTTGTCCGGCAATAACATTCTCGTCATCGAACGGATGAACAAACGTATAACCTTTTTCCTCTTTCAGTTGTAATGCTTTTTGATAAGCATCGTCATAAACTCCTTCGACGAGACACACTTCTGCCCCGTATTTTTTTGTAGCTTCTACTTTTGAAATAGGAGCTCCGGCCGGAAGACAGATCAAAGATTTTATTCCGTTTTTAGTAGCCCCTAAAGCTACGCCTTGAGCATGATTCCCGGCAGAACAGGCGATAACGCCGTGAACTTTTTCTTCATCGGTAAGTTGGGATATTTTGTAATAGGCACCTCTTACTTTGAAAGAACCGGTCAGTTGCAGATTCTCCGGTTTCAGATATATTTGACTGTCCGGATTGATTTGCGGAGCATATATAAGATCAGTATGACGGATAACCTCTTTCAGTACGTAAGAAGCCTGATAAATCTTATCTAATGTAAGCATAGCGGTTCGGTTATTTTTCTGACGCAATATTACGAAAAACTATTCGATAAAGCGTATCGACCGATGAATATTTTTATTCGGATCAAGGCGTCTGCCTAAATTTTGTTTCGGGCCGGATTTTCGATATAAACCGGAAGAAAACGCAAAAGTGACCTGATGATGTTTTCTGCATCGGAAATTCAGGCAGGTTATCAGGCAAATTTCCCCTTGTTAATGGACGCAATGTAAGTATAGTCGTATTGTAAAAATGATTATTCTTCTAAAAGCTTTTTAGCATCTACAAATTGGGCAATACCTTTAGCAACCTGTTTCGCCTCTTTCATTGCCAGAACGACGGTTTGCGGAGTGTGTACGACATCACCGCCTGCAAATACACCTTTTCGGGTAGTCATTCCGTAAGGGCGTTCTTTGGTAATGACATATCCTGTGTCATCGACCTTTATACCGGAAGTCGTGGAAACGATCCTATTTGCCGGACGAGAACCTATTGCCAACAAAATCCGATCTATCGGCATAAAATTTTCACCTTCCGGAGTTTTGACTCTGATCTTTTCCAGTTTACCGTTAGAGCCGATAAATTCGGTAACTGTGGTTTCCCATAAAAATTCGACGCCTTCTTCGACTGCCTCGTTATATTCTGTTTGTAGTGCACTCATTTGGTCCATTGTTCTTCTGAACAATACATATACTTTTCCTGCACCCATGCGCAGAGCTGTTCGGGCGGCATCCATAGCTACGTTTCCCCCTCCGATGACGCCGACTATGTCGCCTTGTTTTACCGGAACTTCTTCTCTTCCTATACTTCCGGTGTTGCACAAACTCGCCATGCGGAGAAAGTAGGAAGACTGTGTGACGCCTCTTAGCGTATATCCCGGAGTATCGAGAGATTTGGGCAATGCTGTCCCCGAACCGATAAATACGGCATCAAAGCCTTGTTCGAACATGTTATCTACCGTAATAGCTTGACCTACCATACATTGCGTAATAAACGTTACTCCTAAGGCCTCGATTTTTTTTACTTCCTTGCGCACTACATCTTTAGGCAGCCTGTACTCAGGAATTCCGTACATCAATACACCCCCGGCTTCTTGTTCTCCCTCAAAAATCATGACATTGAATCCTTCTCTTGCCAGGTCTCCTGCTACGGTCAGACCGGCCGGACCTGATCCGATAACGGCAACTTTTCCTCTCGTTTTTTGGGGTATTTTGTCTCGTATTAAACCCATATTTCCGTCAAAGTCTGCTGCAAATCGCTCTAACTTTCCTACTTGTATCGGACGTTTTTTGGCATTTAAAACACAATGACCGACACACTGTTTTTCGTGTGGACATACTCGTCCGCATATTGCCGGAAGATTACTTTTTTCATTGATGATGTGCATCGCTGCACCGATGTTTCCCATAGATAACTGATGAATAAATCCCGGTATGTTGTTTTCGATGGGACAGCCTTTAATACATAAGGGGTTTTTGCAATTGAGGCATCGTTTAGCTTCTTCTATGGCTTCTTTTATGGTAAAACCTTCGTCTAATTCTCCGAATTTGAGATCTTTTGTTTCCATTTAAATAAATATTGTAATCTTGACTTTGCAAAAATAGTATATAATTGTAATATGCACATTGCAAAATTATTTTTTAACAATTTATTTGAATAGCTTCTTTAAAAGTGTTTTTAGTTTTTACGAGGAGGATAGCAGGTTATCTGACGAGTGAAAACGGGAAAAAAGATCGGAAGAAAGCGCAAAGATGACCTGATGGTATTTTTTTTATTGGAAAACTTAGACAGGCTCTCAATAGCAGATTCTGTCGTATTGAAGTTTTCCCTTTTAAAAAGGAGGAGATATTAGATTCTTGATAGTTATGAAAGCAGAGAGGTATATAATAGAAAAGGCGTCATTTGACGCCTTTTCTATTATATTAAGATAAACACGATGTTATTATTTTACTATTACTATTGTCGCTTTAGTCCCGGTACGGATAATATAAGTGTTCGGTTCTAATGAGAATGTTGCGCTTCCGGATACCTCTTTTTGAGCAACTTTACCTCCATTTAAGAGATAAATATCGACAGTACCTGTATAGCCTTGAACAAATACATTTCCGTTTATACTATATATCTTTAAGTTTTCGATTATTCCGTTATTTTCGATTCCCTGTTCATAAACATCAGGAGTTACGATTGTCGCAACCGGATTGTTACCTTTTAAAGCGATGAACATTTCCGATGGAGCAACGGTTGCTGTTGACGGTTCTGATACTATATTGAACACTTGGGCTGTTTGATCGAACAGGTAATAGGTATCGGCAGTGATGAGATCTGTCAATTTTTGAGTAGCCAAAGTATTGTTCGGACAGATATTATAGCCTTCTGTAATCGTTAATTCACCACCTTTTATTGAACTGCCAGCTATGGAGATCAATTCTAATGCTGTAGCTTCATTATATGTTTTGAGCTTCATAATGCAGGCATTATTTACCGCACTTAAAGATTGAGGTTTATATTCACCGTTTTCGTTCGTATAAGTGTACCAGTCTGCTTCTGCAGGTACGGTTGTATTGTCTGTTATGGCATTTACAGTAGGAATGAATGGCAATCCGATTACATTCCATGCGTTTCCGTCGATTTGTTTAACATAACTTATCGTTCCTGAAACAGTCGCATTTCCGTTTATTTCCGAGCCGTTGGATAATTCCAAATTTCCGTCTATAGCTTGATTTACAGTAATCGCTTTTATCGGTTTTGAAATATCTGCATTTGCCAGTTTGTAAATATTTGCCTTATCTCCGTCGGTTACATTTAAATATATCCAGTTTCCGTCCATAGAGATGTTTACTTTTAATGAAGGATCGGCTGTATAAGTAAGGATATCGGTAGAAGTAATGTCCAAAGATTTGTAATTGAATACGTTAGGATCGAAAGTGATGGCATTCGCTTCACCTGATATAGCTAATTCATTTAGGCGTAATCCTTCTTCTATCTTTTTGCCTTTAAAGGTTACAGGGATTTTTCCAAGACCGGTAGCATCTACATCGATTGTTGCGGTTGTAGTACCGTCTGCTTGAATTGTTCCTGAAACAGATACACTTGCTTGAATTGAGCCTCCCATCAGGCTTAATGTAACCGGTTCTTTGCTGTTAATATCGTAGTTAGAGCCGTTTTCAGTCACTGAAATCTTATCTACGGTAATGTCTCCCAATGTTAATCCGATAAATGAGAAATTCTTTAATGTAAGTTGCAACTCATTTATTTCAGATTTTTCAATGGTTATTTGATCCGGAACGGTTAGAACAGGAGGTTCAGCTCCCATTACTGACAGATCTATGTCGATAGAACCGTTATATATTCCGGCAAATTTTTCTACTTGAAGATCTTTAGCAAAAGTGAGTGTATATACATGCTTATTTTCAGGATTGATAGAAATATCGTTTCCTGATACTGTAATTGTTATGGTGTTCCCATTTGTCGATTGGGTTATCGATGCCCCTTTACCGTCCGATACGGCTTCTATTTGGTCCTCGGTAGGAACGACTCCGTCACCTGTTATCGTATAGTTATAGGTATCTTTATCAAATCCGTCAACCGCTACGCCTCCGATTTTCAATGATTCTAATTTTGAATTGTAGATAAATTCGATGTCATCGATATATACTACATCTTCTTTACTTCCTCCACCCGCAGTTTTATTTGTAGTGAAAGTTAGTAATAAAAATGAGGGTGTAGCATTTTGAGTATATTCAAAATTAACGGTCTTTTGTACCCATTGTTCATTGGTCGTTGTATAGTTCAATTCTGCAGATCCAATTTTGTGGCTGAGAATAGTCTCGTCTTTTGTCGGATCTTGATAACGAAAATTGTCATGCAGGATTGCTGCCATCCGGGCTTCTTCGGTCGAACTTGCCATTTTCGACTTTACCCAAAATGAGATGGAATCGGGGAGACCGGTAAATTTTTGTTGGTACTCTTCATTTTCAAGATCAGTAAAATTGTAATTCCCCGTTTCGTCAGTCGGAGTCATGCTACCGGCATTCATTCTGCCGGTGGTAAGTGTTCCATTTCCTATGACATTACCTATAGGGTTTGTTGCGGAAATTTTTGCGCAACTGCCTGATCCTGTACGGGTGTCGGTACTTTGAGAAACAGAGGCTTTTGTCATACTTTGTAGATCTCCGGCAGCAGTCCCGAAAGAATGCCAATATTGGGGGGCATTTTCTGTCGATTTGCCGAGAAAGCCTCCCCAAGTTGTTTCTTTCCATGTTCCCTCAAATCCGGGATTCGGCAATTGGTATTGCGCTTGAACATTTATACAACCTGCAATTATACATGCGATTGCAAGCATCATTTTTCGAGTAAACTTATTCATAATTAATGTAATTAAGATTTGATGCAAAGATAGGTCAATAAATACGGAGCATGGTTTTGAATACATTTTTTAACTGAATAAAATGTTTATAAACAAGTGATTTTGAAAGGAGTAAATTATTATGTAAATAGAGATAAATATCTGTCATTATAGGGGTTTCGAAAAAGTGATTCCGTTTTTGATGTAAAGAA
>NZ_CEWDCG010000103.1:0-10420 GCF_982436375.1 Coprobacter sp.
GAGTTCTATCGAGAGAGAAACAGTAATAAATAAATTTTTTAATTATAGGCACGATATGTTATTTTATTATTTTAACATAGTAAATCCGATTATCAAAGATTAAACAGGTAAGTTTGCATTCGTATTGGTTCGCCTGCGTTTTTCTGCTCAGGTGATTAAAAGGGAATCAGGTGCAAGTCCTGAACAGTCCCGCTGCTGTAATTCTCGTTGATTCCGGACATTCATGTCACTGGGAAAATCGAAAGGCTTGTTTCGATTATGCTGGGAAGACGTCCGAAAGAGGAGAGATAAGTCAGAAGACCTGCCGTACATTTTCAGAATATCTTATGCTTTCGGGGGTTAAAGCAAAGGTAAGTATAAAATGTAACGTTAACGGGTTACGCTGGCTCTATACTGTATCTTTTCCTATAACTTTTTGTAAGTATAAGTTATTCGGTGATTTGAATATTTATATTTTGATTCAAATAATTGTTTAATTTAAAATGCTTATGAAAAGAATTGTTACATTCTTGATTGTTTTTACTCTTTTGTGTGAGGCGAGGCAGGTTTGGGGCGAGACGACTGCCGTTACGATGCCGTACGGAGAAACGAAAACCGTTACGGTAACCGATCCGATAATATTTTATGATAGCGGCGGAAGCTCAAGCAATGCCGAATCGTGGTGTGATTATCCGTCATCGGTATGTTTTGTGCCGGGAAATGCAGGCGAAGTTATAGAAGTCTCTTTTGAAACAGTCGATGTAAAATCTGCTCAATTTAGAATTTATGACGGTTTTGTCGATGTCGGTTATGATGATTTACCCGACGGAGACAAAGGTGTAATTGCAGCAAATTCTGTTTTTCAGTCGGCTTCTCCTGACGGGAAAATGACAGTCGGCTATTATTGTCCGGGAATGTCGGGTACAGGCTGGAAAGCGGTCGTGAAAAGCGTATCTCTTAAAGATATGATAATCGGTGAATGCATCGCTCTTTCTACGGGCGTTTCTTCCGTTCCAGTAGGTTCGGAATGTCAACCGGTAATGCTCATTAACGTAAAGGCAGAAGGAAGTCTTAATCCGTTAACGGTAAGTGAATTATCTTTTAATCTGAACGGTACGGTTTCTGCCTCGGATTTACAGAATTTAAAAGTTTATTATTCGGGAAATAAATTACAGTTTAATGATGCTCATCTTTATGCTTCCGGATCATCAGGTAGTTCCGATATTAAGGCATCCGGATCGCAAGAACTTGTATCGGGAAATAATTATTTTTGGTTGGTAGGAGATGTAACGGTGGCGTCTGTTGTCGGGAATAAAATAGCAGCACAATGTACGTCGATAAAGGTTTCCGGAAACGAGGTGCTTGAGACTCCGATTGCTTCTGTAGGAGAAGTTTATATCGGTAATGAGTTGAGCATGTCTGCGATGTGGCAGAATTGTCATGTAGGCCGGACATCTTTAAATTTTTATGATGATGGCGGGCCTGACGGAAAAATATCGGAGGGTTTTAAAGGGCAGACGACTTTTATACCTTCGACATTGGGTAGGCGGATTCAAATTGAATTTAAGAAAGTAGCATTATTCAGTACCACGACCAGCGATAAAAGCGATATACTAAAGGTGTATAACGGTAAATCGGTAAATGAGGCTGACTTGAATATTCAAATTTCCAATGGAGATATAATTACCGTAACATCTTCTTCAGACGACGGAGCATTGACTGTTGCGTTGACCAGTGTAACGGGTGCATTGTTCGGGGATGGTTTTGAAGCCGTAGTTTCTGAGGTCGAGCCCAAAGAAATGACTGTGAAATCTATTGTTGCTGCGCAATATACCGACGGAACAATTATGGCTGGAGATCTTTTGCAACCTATTTTGTCGTTGAATATACAAACAGAGAATGTCCTTCCTATAATAGCGCAGACTTTTAAGTTTACTATATCCGGAACGACCAATCCTGCGGATTTGACAAAAGCATCGGTCTATTATACGGGTAAAAAAGCGGAATTCGGTTCTTCCAATAAAATAGGAGAGGTTATTTTAAACGGTAGTTCTGATTTTGAAATAACCGGTTGTACTCAGGAGCTGGGAGAAGGAAACAACTATTTTTGGTTGGCATACGATATAGATCCGAGAGCTGTGGCCGGAAATAAAATCGATGCGGGATGCACCGCTGTTGTCTTGTCGGGTAAGGAAGAGATTATTGCCGATACCAATCCGGAAGGCGACCGTACGATAAAAAATGAATACGTTTCTACGGTAGGAACATTTGAAAAAACGATTTATGGTAGTTGGACTTATACGCATACCCCTAAAAAGTATGGTAGTGGATATGAAGCTGTACAGGGAAATCAAATCGTTACATTTATTCCGTATTCTGAAGGTAAAATTATAGAATTGGAGTATCAGGATTTTGCCGTGAGTGCAAGCTCTGGATATTATGGAGTGGATGCTACTTATATAATTTATAGCGGTAAAGGAACGACCGGTGAAGTATTGTGGGAAGCAAATACCGCAGATAAGCGAAAAAACGGGCCGGAGACTATTATTCGTTCTAAATCGGAAGACGGAGCTGTCACTGTTCTTTTCAACGCCAATGATTCGTTTTATAATGCAGACGGCTGGCATGCTTTTGTAAGAGAATATCAATCGAAAGATATGTCATTCGACGGGATAGATGTCGTGCAGGCAAGTTCGGACTTTGTAGCCGGAGGTACTGCCGATCAGGAAATTTTGCGGTTTAAGATAGTGACCGGAGGCGATAAAAACCCGTTGTCTTTAAATAAAATTGCTGTCGATCTGAAAAACAGTCAATCTTGTATAGATAAAGTCTCCGTTTATTATACAGGTAAGAATGATGCATTTGCAACAACAAATAAAATTGGCAGTATCGATGTTGACGGTTCTGTCGGGAATCTGGAGATTCCTGTGTCGTCTGACTTTATTCTGGAAGAAGGAGATACTTATTTTTGGATAACTTACGATGTCAAAGTCGGAGCTACACCATCACAGAAGTTAGATGCAAAATTACTGTCGGTTACCATAAATAATATTTTGCAATCGGTCGAAAACGGAGATCCGGAAGGCGATCGAGAAATAAAGAATGTTTGTCTGTTACCGGTATCGGGACATGATACAATCAATGTGGGAGATTTTCCTTATGTTTGTTATGATGACGGAGGTGCAGACGGAGAATATAGTGAGGCCCAAGAAGGTACTCTGACATTTGTTCCGAAACCGGGAGATGTAATAAAATTGACGTTCAAGCAATTTAAGACCAGCGTTCGTGATTACCTGGAAATATATGATGGTACAGGAGTCGAGAATGAAAATTTATCGGTGAAATATGATGGAGATCTGAATGAAAGTTTACCGGAATCGGTTATTTCTAAGGCCGAAGACGGTTCTTTGACAATCAGATTTAACAGAACGGGATACATAGTCAATGACGGTTGGGAGATAGAGGTGAGCTCTTATACGCTGAAACCGTTGAGCTGTGGTACAGTGAAGGCGACATCTGTTAATGAAAAAAGTGAACTTCTGGGTGGTTCTCTGAATGAAAAAATGCTTAAGGTTGCCGTTGAAGCTATCGGAGATAGAGGTTCGTTTGTTGTGGATGAACTTTCATTCGGAGTAACGAATTCAGAGAGTTTGATGAATACGAAAGTTTATTTTACCGGTACGAGTGATGTATTCAGTCCTGAAAGTCAGTTCGGCACAGAACAAACAGGCGATACTCCGGTATTTACGGGAGAACAGAGTATTTCAGCACCCGGAACTTATTATTTCTGGCTGACTTGTGATATAAGAAGCGATGCTGCAATCGGAACGGCATTGAGCTTTGTTCAATCCGGTATCAAGGTTAATGGAAATTCATTTGCGATAGAATCGTCAGAAACTGCAAATCTGAAAATTAAAGATGGATTCCATGGTACGCATACTATCGGAGAAAATGGAGAATATAAAACTATTACTGCTGCAGTCGAAGCAATGAAAGATGGTATAAATGGTGCTGTCGTTTTTGAATTAGAAAACGGAATCTATAATGAGGAAGTGATAATTCCGGAAATTCCGGGAGCTTCTGCTGCGAATACGATTACATTGAAATCTAAAAGCGGAAATTATAGCGATGTGACGATTACGGCAGAAAACCATTCCGGAGGATATGACGAACAAAACTCGGCTGTAATGACCATATTCGGAGCTGATTATTTGACGGTAGAAGGAATTACTTTTACTAATCCTGATAATACATATTATTATTTGATGGACGTAAAAAATGCAAGTAATTATGTTACTATTCGGAATTGTTATTTTAAAGGAGAGGTCATGACTTCTGAACCTGTTACATCAGATCCTCATAAATTATTGCATACGAATTTTGTAAATCAAGCTGTAGAAAATACTCCGGATACCTATATGACCGTTGAGGGCAACCTTTTTGAAGGAGGTTATATTGCGGTTCAGGCAGGTGGAGCAAATCCGACAGATACGAATAAAGGAACGAAGATTATCGGAAATACGTTCAGGAATCAATGGAGTAAAGCGATTTATCTGAATTATGATGTAGATGGAGTTATAGAGAAAAACGTGATTAGCAGCAACTGTTCATCGAAAAAAGAATATAATGGGATAGATATGAATACTTGTTATAATACGGTTGTGCGGAATAATGTGATATCTGCGACAATGCCCTATATCTGCGGCATAAAGCTGAGACCTGTTTCCGGTTCAGAAGAAAAGCACTTCCGCGTATATAATAATGTATTGAATCTGAAATCTTTGACGTCATCGGATAATGCGTATGCAATTTCGGTAACCGGAGGCTCTACGACAAATAAAATCAGCTTTGTGGATATTGTGAACAATACGATACGTTTGAGTGGAAATAATACCGAAAAATGTGCCGGAATATATAATATTTCCAATTTCAGCGAATCGATTACGGTACAGAACAATATTATACAAAACGAAGCCGGCGGTTATGTTTATTGGATAAACAGCAAGCCGCTGAAAGCAACGACGCTCAATAATAACGCTCTTTATACTTCCGGAACTGTTTTTGCGAAAAATTATACTACGATCGAGAATTGGTTGACCGGTTCTAAAGAATCTAATAGTATTAATCAAAAAGTGACTTTTCAGTCAGACGAAATACTTGCACTGAAAACTTTGGACGGCCTTAATGCCGGTATTCCGTTAGATTTTGTTGCTATCGATATTGTCGGAAATGTGCGTGATACGGAACATCCGACTATCGGAGCTTATGAATTTGTTGTAGCAGAATTGCCGGCGATGGAATCCGGATATCCGGTTTTGTCAGGAGATGTGACTTATAATTCGGCGGTTGTTACTGTCAAAGTAACGGCTAATGCAGAAGTCTATTATTTATTAAAGAATGACGAAAAAGAGCCTTCTGTGGAAGATGTTATTGCTGCCGATAATAAAGTTTCGGTTTCTAAAGGACAGGAAACAGCAATCCCGTTGACCGAATTGAAACAGTATACCGAATATTATGCGTTTTTTGTTTTGAAAGGTTTGGCAGACGGTCAATTATCAGAGGTTATCGCTATGAGCGCCTTTACAACAGTTTATGCACCGACATCTGTGTCCACATTTGAAGATGTGACCGTTACGGAAACCGGATTTGAAGATGGAACAGCTCGATTCAATGGTTTTGTCGTAGAAGAGATTACTGATGGAATAGAAGATAGCCGGAAAGCAGCAAAACTCCAAACAGAAGGAACTGTTACTTTGATAAATACTTCTGATGGATTGATATTGACCGGATTTTATTTGAAGTCGGATGCCGATGTTACAATATCTGCATCGAAAGGTCAACTTGAGATTTCTACCCGGACTATAGCCTCGACTCAGGATCGGTGGATATATTACAGTTTAAAAGAATGGGGAGAAATAACTTCTATAACTTTAAGTAGCAAGGGTAATGTTTATATAGATAATTTCAGCGGTAACCCCCAAAAACTGATGGTAACGGCAGACGATAAGACTGTTTCGGAAGGTGAGTCCGTAATTTTGACATCCGATGTTTCAGGAGGAGTTTCTCCATATACATATAGCTGGAGAAACTCGAAGAATGAAATCCTTTCCACTGAAGAACAGTATTCTTTTGTTCCTCAGGAATGCGGCGACTATACTTTGACTGTGACGGATGCTTGGGATGAAACTGCAACGATAACGGTTCGGGTAATTGTAACCGGAGAAGCTGCTGCCGCAACTTTTGAAAATTTATATCTTGATTCTGAAAGCTATTGGATGGGTGATCCGGAAGAATCTATGAGTTCATTTGTAAGCGGTTCTTATATATTCTCTAATTATTATGAGCCGGATTATGCAACATGGGCTTATTTCGGTTATTCAAATGTGACTTCAACGGTTTATAATCCGGCGGATTTCCCTTCGAATCAATTTGGGGCGGCAGCCGGTAGCGGGGTACATGAATCTGAAAATTATGCGGTTGCGTATGCTTCAAGCTATTTTGGTCCGACGCAGGTTGAAGTCTTGAATAATCCGGAGGGAGATGTTGTCAAAGGCTGTTATGTAACGAATACAGCTTGGGTGAAATATGTAACGGAACAGGGTACGGGAATGAACTCGAGCGGGAAGGAAGATGCGAATCTGCCGTTTACTATCGGGGATTATTATAAAATAATAGCTACCGGAGATAATGGTAATTCGGCAGAATTTTATCTGGTAGATTACCGGAATTCGGCAGAAGGAATCGTTGTTGACACTTGGGAGTGGTTTGATTTAACTTCTTTAGGGAAGGTCAAGAAAATCACTTTTACGGTGGACGGCTCTCGAAAAAATGATTGGGGAACGACTATCCCAACATATTTCTGTCTGGACGATTTCAATGGGACGGAAAGTATACCTGAAGGTCTGTCGAATTCGGATACCGATAATTGTAAAGTGTATCTTTCGGGTGACATGTTGAGATTCGAGCAATGTTCAGGATATACATTCAGCATATACAATATCAATGGAACTTTGTCGGATAAATTCAATATAGATGACGATTATCAGACCATCCGGTTAAATAAGGAAAAAGGTCTTTATATCGTTGTCGGAATGAATGGAAAGAACACGATTACTCGTAAAATACAGTTACGGTAACAGACTCTAATAAAAAATGGCGTATCGAAAAAAAATCGATACGCCATTTTTTATTTTGTATAAATCGATTAGTAATCATATACTTCATCTACGGTATAGTTTAGAAAGCGGTTAAGCGGTTGCAAAACTTTAAAATCGGCAGCTGTTTTTTGTATCCAGTTATTGTCCTCGAAAAAACGATCCTGCTTTTTCCCCATTACGACGTAGTCTTTTCTCATTAGCAATTCAGGATATTTGAAATCTTTCGGGAATGGCCGTGGAATTGTTTTAAGCATTTCACCGTCGAAAGCCGGATATACTTTTTTAAACTCCGGGTTTTCCGTTATTTCGATAAATTCATCGCAATGTTCATATACCGCTTCTCGTAATTCTTTCAATAGTTTTGATTCCGGACACCATACACCTCCGCCTAATAAACAGTTTCCCGGTTCTAAGTGTAAATAATATCCGGCACGTAAGCTTTTTTTACCGCCTTTAGAAGCTATATATGCCGAAAAAAATGTTTTATAAGGCGTTTTATCCGGAGAAAAGCGCGTATCTCTATAAATTCGATATACGCAATCTTTTGCCTCTAAACCAGAAATTTCTTCATCGAATACCGAAATGAGACGAATAAGCTCATCTACTCTATTCAAAAATGTAGCTCGTAATTCATAAAACCGATCTTTACGCTCATTAAACCAATCTCTATTGTTGTGTTGACGCAGTTCTGTTAAAAAATCAAGTATATCTTTCATCACTATTCATATTTTATAGATTGCAAACATAGCTAAAATTGACGCTATTTTTATTTTTCGTTACTGAAATTTCTGTAAAAATTAGTAACTTGCCATTCTTTTATTATGATTATGCTAACCCAAACTTTATCAAAGACATGAAAGAGGAAGAAAAGCAACCGGTAGAGTTGCCTGAAAATGCATTCAGAGAATTAGGTGAAGGAGAAGAGTACCAGCCGGTTATGTCGCCTTCTAAAAATTATCCAGAGGTTACTTTATGGTCGGTCTCGTGGGGAATTATAATGGCTATTCTGTTTTCTGCGGCTGCTGCTTATTTAGGACTTAAGGTCGGTCAGGTGTTCGAGGCGGCTATTCCTATCGCTATTATTGCAGTCGGTTTGTCTAACGCTACTCGTCGTAAGAATGCATTAGGAGAAAATGTCATTATACAGTCCATTGGAGCTTGTTCGGGCGTTATTGTTGCCGGAGCGATATTTACGCTTCCTGCACTTTATATTATACCTGGACTTACTGTCGATTTTATGCAGGTATTTTTGAGTTCTCTTTTAGGTGGAATTTTGGGAATACTGTTTTTGATACCGTTCCGAAAATATTTTGTATCCGAGATGCATGGCAAATATCCTTTTCCTGAAGCGACAGCTACTACACAAGTGCTTATATCCGGAGAAAAGAGCGGTAACCAAGCAAAACCCCTGATTTTTGCAGGGTTGATTGGCGGCATCTATGATTTTGTCCTTTCTACATTCGGTTGG
Source organism: Coprobacter sp. (assembly GCF_982436375.1). Taxonomy (NCBI): domain Bacteria; kingdom Pseudomonadati; phylum Bacteroidota; class Bacteroidia; order Bacteroidales; family Barnesiellaceae; genus Coprobacter; species Coprobacter sp. Next base: position 8,605 of record NZ_CEWDCG010000103.1, read on the forward strand.
TGGAGCGAGGTACTATCTACACGAGTATTGCCGTTCGGTGAGACAATTGCCGAAAAGGCAAAAGCTGTTTTCAAAATAAATACGGGAGCGGCTGTATTGGGACTCGGTTATATTGTCGGTCTTAAATATTCTTTGATTATTTGTGCCGGATCTATATTTGTCTGGTTTCTTATCGTTCCCTTTATGGGACTCTTTTGGGGAGATTCGGTCTTGACTATGGGAAACAGCGATATTACTGTCTCCATAGGACAAATGACTCCCGAACAAATATTTACTACTTACGGACGTCATATTGGTATAGGAGGTATAGCCATGGCGGGAGTTATCGGCATAATACGTTCTTGGGGAATCATAAAAGGCGCTGTCGGTTTGGCATCCAAAGAACTTGGAGGCAAAGCCGGAGCTGTTGTCACTTCGGTGAAACGTACGCAGCGAGATATTTCCATGAAGTTTATCGCTATTGCCTGTATTGCTACTCTGATTCTGATTTTATTATTTTTCTATTTAGGTATTATTCATAATTTTACGCAAGCCTTTATTGCTTTTATCGTGGTATCTGTCATTGCTTTTCTGTTCACGACGGTTGCGGCCAATGCAATAGCGATAGTCGGAACAAATCCCGTGTCGGGAATGACGTTGATGACATTGATCTTAGCTTCTGTTATTCTTGTAGCTGTTGGCCTTAAAGGTACATCGGGTATGGTTGCCGCCTTAATTATCGGCGGGGTTGTTTGTACGGCTCTTTCTATGGCCGGAGGGTTTATAACCGATTTAAAAATCGGGTATTGGTTGGGTTCTACTCCGGCAAAGCAGGAGAGTTGGAAATTTTTAGGAACGCTGGTTTCTGCAGCGACGGTAGGAGGGGTTATATTGATCTTGAATGATACATACGGTTTTACTTCTGAAAACGGTTTAGCTGCTCCTCAGGCGAATGCTATGGCAGCTGTTATCGAACCTCTTATGTCGGGGAAAGGTGCTCCTTGGCTGTTATATGGTATCGGGGCATTGATTGCCGTAGTACTGACTTTTTGTAAAATTCCGGCTTTGGCTTTTGCTTTAGGAATGTTTATTCCTTTGGAACTGAATACCCCTTTGGTTGTCGGAGGGTTGGTAAGCTGGTATGTCAGTACACGCAGCAAAAATGCCGAAGTAAATAAATCTCGGTATGAAAGAGGTACATTGTTGGCATCCGGATTTATTGCCGGTGGGGCATTAATGGGAGTTGTCAGTGCCGGATTGCGTTTCGGAGGATTTGAATACAGTTGCGAGATGAATGATACAATAAAACAAGTGCTAGGTTTAGTATTATATTTGGCATTGATAGCTTATTTGTTGAAAGACAGTATGAAAGCCCATAAAAATTGACGAGACCTCTTTTATATAAGTAAAGTCGCATTATTCTGATTATCGGTAATGCGGCTTTATTTTTTCTCGGATGTTTATTTATAATTGTTTTAAATGAGCCTTAATTTCTTTCTCTCCACAATAGATTTGATGTAATACTTTTCGAATCGGGATACCTGTTTCACGAGATATTTCTTTAACTCCTTTACCGGCTAAAAAGAGTTTTGTAGGTAGTTGATATTCTTTATTAATTTCCTCGATAATGATATGGAGAGTATCAGTAGATAAGTTTCTGTATAAATCGCGGTTGAGCCGTAGTCTTGAACAATTGTCTTGCGTTGATTTTGATGGGATGAAACTGGTAATATACTCTACAAAAATATGTGTTAAATAAATTAAATAATCAAACATTTCCCCGAACTTTTTGGTTATTACTTCGGAAACATCGTATTTATTGCTCATGCACTTTCTC